>DATFZR010000278.1:0-10678 GCA_035314265.1 Candidatus Acidiferrales bacterium | reverse complement strand
CTTCGCGTCGCGCATCGAGGCGGGGCAGATCGTTTTCGATGCTACGGCCCTGATGGAAGCGTTCCGCCCGCTGGCCGCCGCGCACTGACCAAAATGTTCTTCCGCATCCTGGGCGAGTCCTTCCGCCGCAACCCCGCGCGCAAATGGCTGCAGGGCGCCGCGCTGGCGCTGGGCATGGCCATCACCACGGCGGCGCTGGTAACGGCGCTCGACGTGGGCGACCGCATGGCGCGGGAATTTCGCCAACTGGGCGCCAACCTGATCGTCACGCCGAAAACGGATACGCTGCCGCTCGATATCGGGGGAACCGACTACCGGCCGGTGGAGGAGGGCGCATACCTGCGCGAGGAAGAACTCGGCAAACTGCGCACGATTTTCTGGCGGCTGAATATTGTGGGGTTCAGCCCGTTTCTGGAAGCGCCGGCGGAACTGGAGCATGGCGGGAGCCGTTTTCCCACGCGCATCATCGGCACGTGGGTGGCGCATGAAGTTGCGGCGCCGGACGGGACCACGTTCTCGACCGGGGTGCTCTCGACGCATCCCTGGTGGAAG
This sequence comes from Candidatus Acidiferrales bacterium, assembly GCA_035314265.1. Classification (GTDB taxonomy): domain Bacteria; phylum Acidobacteriota; class Terriglobia; order Acidiferrales; family UBA7541; genus JOPF136. The sequence continues at coordinate 10,126 of DATFZR010000278.1, read as the reverse complement.
GTGGATGGGGAGTGGTTTCCGGACCACGAGACTGTTACCCGCGAACAAACGGGCAGCGGGGCGGGCGCTGGTGCGGCCACGCGCGGGGGGCCGAGCGTGGTGGTGGGAGCATCGCTGGCCAGCCGGGCGGGGATTCGTCCGGGCGAGTGGTTTCGGGTGCGCGTGAACGGGAGTGACTTGACCCTGCGGGTCAGCGGCATTCTGACGAGCGGAGGGGCGGAAGATCAGGCGATTGTCGCGCCGCTTTCCCTCGTGCAGGAGTTGACCGGACATCCCGGTGAGTACCGGCGGATGATGGTGAGCGCGCTCACGCGGCCGGAAGACGAATTCGCGCGGCGCAACCCGGAGACGATGAACGCAACGGACTACGACAAGTGGTTCTGCACTCCGTACGTTTCTTCCATCGCCTTCCAGATCAAACAGGCGTTGCCCGGCGCGGACGTACGTGTCGTGCGGCAGGTGGCGGAGACGGAGGGGTTGGTGATGGGGCGGCTGAGCGCGCTTTTTTGGATCGTGAGTGCAGCGGCGCTGCTGGCCGCCGCGCTGGTGATCGGATCCGCGTCCGCGACCACGGTGCTCGAACGCCGGCGCGAGATTGGACTGATGAAGGCGCTGGGCGCGGGGCGGGGAAGGATTCTTTCGCTGTTCCTGGCGGAGCAGGTGCTGCTGGCGCTGGCCGGAGGGTTGCTCGGGTATGCGGCCGGGGCGGGGTTAGGACTCGTTGTGGGGAAAGTGGTGTTTGGCGTGGCGGCGACGGGACGGTGGGTGTTGCTGCCGGTGGTGCTGGCGTTGGCGTTGGTGGTGACGCTGGCGGGAAGCGTGTGGCCGTTGGGGCATGTGGCGCGGCTGAATGCGGCGCCTGTATTGCGCGGAGAATGACGCGCGGAGAATAACGCGAGGGGAATGATGTTCTGGCGGTTGTTACGGCAAATGATTTTGCAGGGGCGCGGGCGGCTGGCGGTGGCGCTGGTGGCTTTGGTGAGCGGCGCAACCGTGTCTGCGGCGCTGTTGAACCTGGAGTTTGACGCGGAGCGGAAGATCACGCGCGAGTTGCGCACGCTCGGCCCTAATGTGCTGGTGCGGGCGGCGTCTACTGCGGGCGGGGCTGCGGGCGTGCCGGACGAGCCGGGGTCTGTGTTTGGCGGCGAGCCGCTGGAGACGCTGCTGGCCACGCGCACGGGCGGGGAGCCGGGCGAGGTTACGGCGCTGGCGCCGAGTCTCTACGCCATTGTTCGTGCGGGTGGAGATACCAGCCTCGTGCTGGCGGGCACGTGGCTCGACGCGCTTCCGCGCCTGCAGCCCTCCTGGCGGATCGAAGGCACATGGCCGGCGGACCGCAACGATTCCGGGGTCTGCCTGCTGGGCCATCGGGCCGCGGCGCGATTGCAGCTTCGTCCGGGCAGCTCGCTTGAATTGCGTTACGGAAGCCGCGCGGCCACGGTGCGCGTTGCCGGCGTGGTTTCCACGGGTGGGCCGGAAGATGACCAGGTATTTGCCGGCCTGGGCACGGCGCAGCAACTCGCCGGCCTCTCCGGAAGGGTGAGCCTGGTGCAGATGAGCATCGTGGGCCCGCCGCAACAGGTGGAGCGCTTCGCTGCGCAACTCGCTACACGTCTGCCCGGCCTGGAGGTGAGACCGCTGCGGCAGATTGCGCAGGCGGAGGGTTTGCTGCTGGCGCGCGTGCACGCGTTGCTGTTCTGGTCTGTGGGCCTGATACTGGTGCTTACTGCGCTGTGCGTGCTTTCCACCACGACGGCGCTGGCGATGGAGCGGCGCGCGGATGTGGGCCTGATGAAAGCCCTGGGCGGCGGAATGAACCGCGTGATCCGGCTGTTTCTGGCGGAGGCGGGGCTGCTGGGCGCCGCGGGCGGGATCGCGGGCGCAATCCTGGGAACGCTGCTTTCGGCGTGGATGGGGCGCGAGGTGTTTGGGACCGCGGCGTCGCTGCGGTTCGAGGTGATTCCCCTGATACTGGCAATCATGATTGCGGTGGCACTGGTGGGCGCGCTGCCGCTGCGCCTGCTGACCCACGTGCGTCCGGCGTCTGTGCTGCGGGAGAGCGAATGAGCGTGCTGGTGGAAGCCGAGCACCTGACGCGAGCCTACGGCGGAGTGCGCGCGCTCGATGATTTGAGCTTTGAGGTGGAATCGGGCGAATGGATCGCCATCATGGGTCCGTCGGGCTCCGGGAAGACCACGCTGGTGAACATCATCGGCGGGCTGGACGCACCCACCGGCGGGCGCGTGGTGGTGGACGGCTCCGACATCGGCGGCATGGACGAGGGCGCGCTGACGCGCTACCGCGCGGAAAAGGTGGGCTTCGTTTTCCAGCAGTTCCACCTGGTGCCGTACCTTACCGCGCTCGAAAACGTGATGCTGGCGCAGTATTTTCACAGCATGACGGACGAGCGCGAGGCGCAGGAGTCGCTCGGGCGGGTGGGGCTGGGGGACCGCGCGACGCACCTTCCGGCGCAGCTCTCGGGCGGCGAGCAGCAACGCGTGGCCATCGCGCGGGCGCTGATCAATCATCCGAAGCTGATCCTGGCCGACGAGCCGACCGGAAACCTGGATGAAGCCAACGAGCGCATCGTAGTGAACCTGCTGCGCGAGATGCACACGCAGGGCCACACCATCCTGCTGGTGACGCACGACCCGACCATCGGCAGGCTGGCCGACCGCCGCATCGAACTGGCACACGGGCGGCTATCGCAGATCACCGTGTACTCCGCGGACGATCAGGAGCGCTTTGACCACATGCTGCAGCAGATTTGGATTTGCGGCGAGGAGGGCACGCCGGCGCGGCTGGAGCGGCTGCGCACGGTGGGCCAGCTCGATCCGATGCGCATGCTGGGGCGGATGGCGTCTTCAGGACTGGTGGCCGTGGAGGATTCGGAGGTGCTGCTGACCCACTCCGGCGAGACGCGCGCGCGCGACATCGTGCGGAGGCACCGGCTGGCGGAGCGGCTGTTCACAGACACGTTCCGCATCGGCGATCCCGAGGCGCACACGCAGGCCTGCAAATTCGAGCACATCATTTCGCCGGAGCTGGACGCGCGCATCTGCACGTTCCTGAACCACCCGAAGACGTGCCCGCACGGGAACCCGATCCCGCCGGGCGATTGTTGCGAAGAGAAAATAAAAAGCATCTAATTGCGCCATGGCCTTTTTCGATCCCAAAAAACGACCCGCGTCTGTGATGGTGCACGTGTCCAACGGACGCGGAGTGGATATCGAGTGGGGCGACAACCACGCGAGCCACTACGAATTCGCCTACCTGCGCGACAAATGTCCCTGCGCCACGTGCAATGAAGAGCGCGACAAGAAGGCGCATCCGACGGTGGAGGGGCCGGGCGAGGCGGCGGGGCTGCCGGGCATGGGCCCGAGCCTGCCCATGTTCAAACCGAAGCTCACCGCACGGCAGGCCAAAGCCGTGGGCCAGTACGCCATCCAACTGGAATTCAGCGACGGCCATGGCACCGGTATCTACAGCTTCGAGTATCTGCGCAGCGTGTGCCCGTGCGAGGACTGCGTGCGCGAAAATCGCGCGGTGACTCCCGCGCAGGCGTAACGCGGGGAAAGAGCTGTTTCCGGGCTAAACGCACGTATCTTTCTCCGGGCTGCGGGCGTATAGTTCGCCGGTTGCCCCGAGTCCTGTAATGTCTTCCGACGCTTCCAGTTCTTCTCCCGCGGTCTCTCCCGGCTCCGGCCCGCCGCAGATTTTGATCGCTTCAACGGCGCTGCTCTCCTTTATTTCCTTCTGGCGGGCCGCGGCGATCGTGCTGAACGACCTGGCTTCCTCCGCGTACTACGCGGGGGGAATCGCCGAGCAGGCCGTGGGGAAATCCGCGCCGTGGTTCATCCTGGCGATCATGCTGTTCTCCTACGCGGTGCGCGCGGTGTACGTGGAGAGCTGCAGCATGTTCGTGCGCGGCGGCGTGTACCGGGTGGTGAAGGAGGCCATGGGCGGGACGCTGGCCAAATTCTCCGTCTCCGCGCTGATGTTCGACTACATCCTGACGGGCCCGATCAGCGGCGTTTCCGCCGGCCAGTACGTGGTGAGCTTTGTCGACCAACTGCTGCGCTACATCCACGTGGCTCCGATGTCGCACGACGACGCGTTCGCGGAGGTATTCGCGATCGCGGTGACGCTGTACTTCTGGTGGCAGAACATCAAAGGAATCCCCGAATCGAGCGAGAAGGCGCTGCGCATCATGCAGCTGACCACGGTGATGGTGGTGCTGCTGATCGGGTGGTGCAGCTACACGCTGCTGGTGCGCGGCGGGCACCTGCCTCCGCTGCCCTCGCACCGTTCGCTGGAATTCAACGCCGAGTCGCTCGGCTGGCTGCACATTGACTGGGTGAAGGGAATTGCCCTGGTGGGCATCCTGGTGGGGCTGGGGCATTCCGTGCTGGCCATGAGCGGGGAGGAATCGCTGGCGCAGGTTTACAGGGAAATCGAGCACCCGAAGCTGCCGAATCTGAAGAAGGCCGGCTTCGTGATTTTCGTGTACAGCCTGCTGTTCACCTCGCTGGTGTCCTTCTTCGCGGTGATGATTATCCCGGACGGCTCGCGCCGGCAGTACTTCGACAACCTGATCGGCGGGCTGGCGCTGCACCTGGTGGGTCCATTCCCGGTGCTGCTCGCTTTCCAGGGTTTCGTGGTCTTCGTGGGCACGCTGATCCTGTCCGGCGCGGTCAATACGGCCATCGTTGGTTCGAACGGCGTTCTGAACCGCGTGTCGGAAGACGGGGTGCTATCCGACTGGTTCCGGCAGCCGCACCGGCGCTTCGGCACTTCCTACCGGATCATCAACATGGTGGTGGTGCTGCAGGTAATCACCATCATGCTGAGCCGCGGCAACGTATACACGCTTGGCGAGGCTTATGCCTTCGGGGTGGTGTGGAGCTTCGTGCTGAAGGCGCTGGCCGTGCTGGTGCTGCGGTTTACGCATCCGGGCGACCGGGAGTACCGCGTTCCGCTGAACCTTCACATCGGCTCGAAGGAGATTCCGCTGGGGCTGGCGCTGATCGCCACGGTGCTGGCGGCGATCGCGGTGACCAACCTGCTCACCAAACAGGTAGCCACGATCTCCGGCTTATTCTTCACGATCACATTTTTCACGCTGTTCACGATTTCCGAGCACGTGGCCCACAAGCGCGGCCACGCCCACGGCGATTTGGACCAGTTCCACCTGGAATCGCGCGACGAGATTTCGCCGCAGGGAGTGGGCGCGCGTCCGGGCAACGTGCTGGTGCCGGTGAACAATTACCACAAGCTCTACCACCTGGATGCGACGCTCGACCGCGTGCGCACGGCGCGCAGAGACGTTGTGGTGTTGAACGTCCGCCTGCTCAACCGCGCCGGCTCGGGCGAGTCCGGGCTGATGCCGGAGCAGTTGTTCTCCAGCGTCGAGCAGTATCTCTTCACGCAGACGCTGGCGCTGGCGGAGAAGCACGGCAAGCCGGTGAAGCTGGCGCTGGTGGCGGCCACGGACATCTGGGACGCCATGGTGCGCGCGGCGATCGCGCTGAAGTCTTCCAGCATCGTGCTGGGCCGCTCCGACAAGCTCGAGGTGGCCGAACAGGCGCGCCTGATCGGCCTGGCCTGGGAGCGGCTGCCTCCGCCGCGGCCGCAACTGGCGCTGGAGATCGTGTCGCCCGGCCACGAGCAGAGCGTGTTCTTCCTGGGGCCGCACACGCCGCACCTCACGCCGAACGAGGTGAGCCTGATCCACAAACTCTGGCTGCACTACAGCGACGTGCTGGCGCCGGAGGAAGTCCACCACCACGACATCGTGCACTTCGCGCTGCTCGAGCTCGAGAAGGGGATGAAGCACGGCAGAGACCCGGATTTGATCGCCCGGCTCCGCGGACATATGGGGCGTAACAAGAAGAACCCCACGGACACCGGGGCGCAGTAAGCTGGTGATTCGGCGCGGGTTTCCGGTGCGGGGCGTGCCGCGGTGGCGGCATTTTCCCCGGGGATGTAGAATCGGCATCCTCACCCCGGGGGCTGCCCGCGTAACCTCAGGGGTGCGTTTGGAATCGAATGGCCGCGGGGGAATACGAACGTGCAGAAGGTAATCATCATCGGAAGCGGCTGCGCGGGGCTAACCGCGGCGATCTACACGGCGCGCGCGAACCTGGCGCCCGTGGTGATTGACGGGCACGAGCCGGGCGGCCAGTTGACCATCACCACGATGGTCGAAAACTATCCGGGCTTTCCGGACGGAATCCTGGGTCCCGACCTGATCGAGAGCATGCGCAAACAGGCGCAGCGGTTCGGGGCGACGTTTCGCGCGGGAACGGTGACGTCGGTGGACCTCTCGCGGCGGCCGTTCCAGATAGAGACGGCGGGAGAAAAGCTGGAGGCCGAGGCGGTCATCGTGGCCGCGGGCGCCTCCGCGCGGCTGCTGGGACTGGAAAACGAACGCAAGCTGATGGGCCACGGCGTGACCACGTGCGCCACCTGCGACGGCTATTTCCATCGCGGCAAGGAAGTGGCGGTGGTGGGCGGGGGCGATACGGCGCTGGAGGAGGCGATTTTCCTCACGAAATTCGCTTCGAAGGTGAGCGTGATCCACCGGCGCAACGAGTTTCGCGCCTCGAAAATCATGCTGGATCGCGCGCGGCAGAACGGGAAGATCGAATTCCTGACCCCGTATGTGGTGACCGATGTGCTCGACCCGCAGAAGGGGTCGCTCGAATCGCTGCGGCTGAGCCAGGTGGGCAACGGGAAAACCAGGGAGCTGGCCGTGAACGGGATGTTTGTGGCCATCGGGCACGTGCCGAATACCGAGATCTTCCGCGGCAAACTGGAAATGGACGAGGCGGGCTACCTGATTTCCAAGGGCAACGCGAAGTCGAACGTCGAAGGCGTGTTTGTGGCCGGAGACATTCAGGATCACGTATACCGGCAGGCTGTAACCGCGGCAGGCTCGGGATGCATGGCCGCGCTGGAGGCGGAGCGCTTTCTTGAGGGGCCGGCCCACTGAGCAGGCCGCCCGCGCTCCCGGCTGTGCGTAGGGCAGCGTGTTTCGCGACGCTCCGCCAGCCGGGGAGAAGATTTTTCCGCAGGCCGGCTGGTTACATTCCTACCGCAGGCAAACCCTTAATCCCGGGACTGAAGGCCGGCTGCCCTGCGGCTTCGGGGAACTTCGAGAAGCCGGCGCTACCCAATTCATGATTCGTTCGGCCCTTATCGCGCTTTCGCAGAACCGCGCCGCGCGGCGGTTCGTGCTGTCGAATTCCATCGCGCGCCGCACGGCGCGCCGTTTTGTGGCCGGCGAGGGGCTGGACGAGGCGCTGGCCGCGGCGCGCGCCGCGAACGAAGCGGGCATGAAGGTGAGCCTGGATTTCCTGGGGGAGAACGTGGCCTCGCGCGAAGATGCCGCGCGCGCGCGGGAGATGTACTTCGGCGTGTTCGACCGCATCGCCAGGGAGAAGCTGGACGCCAACGTTTCGCTCAAATTGACGCAGCTCGGCCTGGACTTCGGCGCGGATTTTTGCCTGGAGCAGATGCTGCCCATCGTGAAGCACGCCGGGTCGCTGGGAAATTTCGTGCGTATCGACATGGAAGGCTCCGCGTACACGCAGCGGACCATCGAGATGGCGCGCAGCCTGCGCGGGGAATCGGCCGCGGTCGGCACGGTGGTGCAGGCGTATCTGCATCGCACCGAGCAGGACGTTCGCGGCCTGCTGGAGGCGGGCTGCCGGATGCGCCTGTGCAAGGGCGCTTACATGGAGCCGCCGGAGATCGCCTTTGCGGAAAAGAAAGACGTGGACGCGAACTACGTGAAATTGATGCAGATCCTGCTGCCCAGCGGCGTGTATCACGGCATCGCCACGCACGACCCGGCGATGATCGCGGCCACCAAGCAGTTTGCGGCGGAGCGCTCCATTGCGAAGGATAAATTTGAGTTCCAGATGCTGTATGGGATCCGGCCGGACCTGCAGCGGGAGTTGATCCGCGAGGGTTACAACATGCGCGTGTACATTCCGTACGGCAGCGACTGGTTTCCGTACTTCATGCGCCGCCTGGCCGAGCGGCCTGCCAACATGGTGTTCATTCTGAGGAATTTGTTCCGCTGATCTAGCGCAGGCCTGTCGCAGGGATCACCCAAAACTCGAAAAGCCGCAGGGCTTCCCGGAACTGCCGGGCGCCCTGCGCTACAGTTTGCGGCAGATGGTGACGCCGTCGCGCAGGGGCACCATTACGGGAAAAAGTTCCGTCGAAGCGAAGGCCATGCGGTTGAACTGCTGGATGCCGTGCGTGCGAGTGTCGCCGCGCGGGGCTTTACGGGCGGCGCGGCCGCTCCACAGGGTGTTGTCGGCAATCAGCAGGCCGCCACGGCGCACGCGCGGCACGGCCTGCCGCAGCGTCTCCGGGTACTGCTCCTTATCCACGTCGATGAAGATGATGTCGAACTCGCCGGGCGTTTCCGCGAGCTTCTGCTGCGCCACGCCCACGTGGATGTGGATGCGATCGGAAAGGCCGGCGCGGTGGAAATACACGTGGGCGCGCTTGGCGTTCTCCTGGCTGCCGTCGGAGTAATGCACCTCGCCGCCATCGCCCGAGGCCTGCGCGAACCACAGCGTGGAGTAGCCGATGGCGGAGCCCATCTCGAAAATGCGCCTGGCCCCGGCCAACTGCGCCAGCAGAAAGAACAGGCGGCCGACGGCGGGGCCGACGATGGGCACATCGTGCCGGTCTGCGTAGCGCTCCATATCGCGCAAGACGGGGCTGCTCTTCGGCAGCAGGCTGTAGAGATACTTATCTACCGGAGAATTCGTGATGCCTTTTGGCTTCCACATGGTTTTCTTATCCTAGCGTCTCGCCGGGCTTCGGCTCGTGGATTTCCAGGCCGGCGACGTCTTTGGTGAGCTCGCGAAGGTGCGCGGGGCGCCCTGTCAGCGCAGGAAACGTGCCGTAATGCATGGGCAGCACGTGCTTCACGCCGAGCAGGCGGATGGCTGCGGCCGCCTCGCGCGGGCCCATCGTGTAGAAATCACCGATGGGCAGGCAGGCCACTTCGGGTTGGTAGAGATCGGCGATCAGCTTCATATCGCCGAATACGCAGGTGTCGCCCGCGTGGTAGAGCACCAGTCCGCCGGGCAGGCGCACGATGAAGCCGGCCGGCTCGCCCGCATAGATGAGTTTTCCGCCGTCGCTCACACTCGATGAGTGGAAGGCGTGGGTCATGGTGACTTCCGCGTCGGCCACTTTGGCCGTGCCGCCCTTGCCCATGCCCACGACGTTGGCAAGGCCTTTTGATTCGAGCCACAGGCTCAGCTCGAAGATGGCGACGACTGCGGGCGTGTGCTGGCGCGCCAGGTCCAGCGCGTCACCCACGTGGTCGCCGTGGCCATGGGTTAGAAGGATGGCGTCTACGCGCGGCTGCTTCTTTTCGTTTTCGGGGCAGAGCGGGTTGCCGTTCAGGAAAGGGTCAATCAGCAGCACTTTGCCGGAGGCTGTGGTGATGCGGAACGCGCTGTGGCCCAGCCAGGTGATTTTGTTGCCGCGCGTGTTCAGCATGACGACAATCCTCCCTTTGGAGCAGGCAGATTCTACAACGACGCGGCGGAGACGCGGGCGGGCACACCCACCAAACATCCAGCGGGCGGGCATGGGGCCGTCCCAACGGCAGGGAATGGGAAAGCTAATTCTTCGCCGGGGTCGCGAGCAACTGCTCGATCGCCGTGATGAACGCTTCGCGCGGCTGCTCGCCCACAATTTGTCCGGAGAGACGTCCGTCTGCCGTGTAGAAAAACGTTGCGGGGAGCGAGCCCGTCCACTTCGGGTTCACCTGGTTGATGAACTCCTGTTCCTTCCCCGGCTTCTTGCGGTAGTTGACGAACACTGGCTGGGATTTGGCGATGAAGCGCAGGGCCAGAACCTCTTCCGCGTTGTCGTCCAGGTTCATGCCGAAGACGGAGAGGCCCTTCGATTTGTACTGGCGGGCCAGCCCGTTGACCATCGGATATTCGTCGCGGCAGGGCTCGCACCAGGTGGCCCAAAAGGTGATCAAGACGGGCTTCCCGCGGTATTGCTCGACCAATTTGTGATACCCTTGCGCGTCGATCAATTGCGGATCGTGCGGCGGAGTGTTTTGCGGCGCCGCCAGCGC
>DATFZR010000277.1:0-10436 GCA_035314265.1 Candidatus Acidiferrales bacterium | reverse complement strand
CCCGATCCGTAATTCCGGCAGCCATCGCGGGCGTAACACGCAGGGTTTGATGAACGCGCACGAAGTTGTAGTGGGCGAAGTGCAGAGCTATCGCCGCTTTCAGATTCTCCAATTTCTTTGAGAATGCGTTAGTTAGCCGAGTGAAGCGCCGGAACTGCATGCGGATCGTCAAATTCTGGCGTTCAACCTAGGACGTGGAGATCGCGTAGGGCTTTGGCGCTCCGATAACCACCATCGGAATCGCAGTCACTACGCGCACCGGCTCGTACCAGCTTCGGCTGTCTCCGGTGGCCTTTGGCTGGCCGTACCGGCGATTGAGGCTGAAAAGTATCTTCCATGTATTCCGTAGACCTTGGTCTCGTGATGTGCAAAAGAGCCGGTCTGACCGGCTGTGCCGTGCGTCATTAGGCTATCTGCACCTAGGACAACGCCAGCTTTGCAGATCATTCCGACTGCAATTGTCGCGGCTTTTGGCCTTTTCGGACGTGGGGAAGTGTAGGGCTTTTCCGGGGGGGGGCGGAAGAGGCGGTACGCTTGGCGTGGTTTGCGTCATCGCCTACCATCCGTCCAAATTAGGACAGTACCACCAGCCACGGTGAGTTGTAATCGGCTGCTGCGCCGCTTAGAATCGGGCGGTTCATCGCACCATCATGTTGTTAATTTCAGGAGGCTTCCCATCCGCATGAAACTACTACGTGTGCCCGCACTCTTTCTTCTATTCCTTGTGGCGGCGGCCGGAGGCGTGGCCAGTCTCCGCGCGCAGCAGCCGGCCAGCCCTCCGCAAAAAGAGCCGTACGCGGAGGCCGACGAGAAAATCCTTGCGGAAATCAAAGACCACAACGAAGTCATGGCGAATCTCGAGTACCTCTCGGACATGATCGGGCAGCGGCTGACCGGCTCGGACAATCTGAAGAAGGCCAACGAATGGACGCGGGACAGATTTGCCGCGTACGGCCTGGGCAATCCTCACCTGGAAGCCTGGAGCATCGCGCACGGGTGGACGCGCGGCACGGCGCGCGGGCGCATCGTGAGTCCTGCCGAGCACCCGCTGACGATGGCGGCCTACGGTTGGGCGCCGAACACGAACGGCATGGTGCGCGGCCCGGTGGTGTACGTGAATGCGCGGACGAAGGAAGAACTGAACGCCTACAAGGGGAAGCTGAAGGGCGCCGTGGTGATTACCGGCGAGCCGATGCTGCTGCCTCCCTACGACCAGCCGCCGCCCAATCCGCTCGCGGTGCCGGCAGACGAGTTCAACCTGCTGGTGCGGCCGGAAAGGCCGAGCGACCGTTTGGCGCCGCCTGCGGCGCCCGGCGCGGGAATGCGCTTTGGACGAGCACGCACGGAATTTTTCAAGAGTGAAGGCGTGGCGGCCACGCTCACCGATTCCGGGAAGATGGACGCGCTGCTCAATATGACCGGCGTGGGCGGGCGCAACTACGACATCGGCGCGATCCCCGCGGCGTTCATCACCACGGAGAATTACGGCCTGATCTGGCGGTTGCTGAAGCGCGGCCCGGTGCAGGTGGAGCTGGAAATCACCAGCACCTACACGGAGAAGCCGGTGGAGGTGTACAACACGGTGGCCGAGATTCGCGGCACGGAAAAGCCCAGCGAGATCGTGGTGCTGGGCGCGCATCTGGATTCGTGGGACCTGGGCACGGGCTCGACGGACAACGGCACGGGATCCATCGTGGTGCTGGAGGCCGCGCGGGCGTTGCAGAGGCTGGGACTCCATCCGGCGCGCACCATCCGCTTTGTGCTGTTCTCCGGAGAAGAGCAGGGACTCAACGGGTCGCGCGCGTACGTGACCGCGCACAAAGAGGAGATGCCGAGAATCTCCGCGGCGCTGATTCACGATACGGGCACCGGGCGGGTGCTGACCATCAGCCTGATGCGGAATTACCAGGCCGCGGAAACCATGACGCACGTGGTGGCGCCGCTGGGGTCGCTGGGGTTGACGGAACTGAGCCAGCGCTGGATGACGGGAAGAGATCACGCCTCGTTCGAAGAGGCGGGAGTGCCGGGGTTCTACTGCGTGCAGGAGCCGGCGCAGTATTTCCAGACGCACCACACGCAGGCGGATACGTTCGACATGGCGCACGAAGCGGATCTGGTGGAAGGCGCGCAGGTGATGGCGGCCGTGGCGTACAACATCGCGCAGTTGCCTGAACTGTTGCCGCGGAAGCCGGGAAAGCCGGTGGCGGAAGCTTCGCCGGGGAAGTAGCCGGCGCGGCGAGGATTCGTTCATGCGGGCGGTGCTGCAACGGGTGAGCCGGGCGCGGGTGATGGTGGAGGGCCGCGCCACGGGCGAAATTGGGGCCGGCCTCGTGGTGCTGCTGGCCGTCGGGCGGGAGGATACGCCTGAGACGGCCGCGGCGATGGCGGAGAAGGTGGCCAACCTGCGCATCTTTTCAGATGACGAAGGAAAGATGAACCGCGCGCTCGTGGATACGGGCGGCGCGGCGCTGGTGGTGAGCCAGTTCACTCTCTACGGCGACGCGCGCGGGCAGCGGCGGCCGTCGTTCGTACAGGCGGCGCCTCCGGAACTGGCGAACGCTCTCTACGAGGAGTTCGTGAAGCATCTGCGGGGCCTGGGCGTGCGGGTGGAGACGGGAGTCTTCCGCGCGCACATGGAAGTCGAGCTGGTGAACGACGGCCCGGTGACCATCCTGCTCGATTCCTCCAAGCTCTTCTGAGACGCGCGCGGAGGAAACCATGACGGAAGACGCAGGTGGGGTGCTGGTTCGCCAGGCGCGTCTGGAAGATGCCGCGGCGCTGGCGGACCTGGCCACGCAGCTCGGCAACCCTTCAACGCCCGGCGAGGTTGTGGCGCGCTTGCGGCGGATTCTGCCGCATCCGGACCACGCCGTGTTTGTGGCGGAAACGGAGGGAAGCGGCGCGGCGGGGCGCGCGCAGGGATTCGCGCATGTGTTCGCCGGGATGGCGCTGGAAACAGGGGCGCGGGCCGAGCTTCTGGGGTTGGTGACGGAGCAGGCGCTGCGCAGCCGCGGCATCGGCCGCCGGCTGGTGGCGGCGGCGGAGGAGTGGGCCCTGGCGCGTGGATTCGCGACGTTGCTGGTGCGCTGCAACGTGGTGCGTACGCGCGCGCACAGCTTCTATGAAGGCATGGGCTACCAGTGCGTGAAGACGCAGAAGAACTTCCGCAAATCGCTGGCCGGAGGCGGAGAATCGGTGCGCACATGAAACGACGCTCATCACCACCTGAGAAAAGCGCCGCCACGGGCGCTCGCCGGGGCCGCACGCCCCCGCCGCAGGATCAGGAGAGCGCGCGGGAACGGTGCGTGGAAATCCTGGCGCGCATGGGGGCCATCGGCTCGCCGCGTGACGCGCAGAAACTTTCCTATTGGGGGATCGTGGCGGCGCGCTCGTACGGCCTTTCCGCGCCGCAGATGCACGCGCTGGCGCGCGAGGCCGGGCGCGACCACGCGCTGGCGCTGGAGCTGTGGGCGACGGGCGTTCACGATGCGCGCCACGTGGCCGCACTGACCGCCGATCCGGCGCTGTGCACGGAGGAGCTGCTGGAGGCATGGGCGCGCGAATTCTCGTCTTGGGACATCGTGGACGGTTGCTGCTGCTACCTCTTTATCTATACGAGGTACGGATGGAAGAAGACGGCCGAATGGAGCCGGCGGCCGGAGGAATTCGTGAAGCGCGCGGCATTTTCGCTGATGGCTTACCTGGCCGTGCACGATAAAGCCGCGCCCGACGGCAAATTCCTGCGCCTGCTGCCCATCATCGAGCGGGAGGCGCACGACGAGCGGAACTTCGTGCGGAAGGCGGTGAATTGGGCGCTGCGCCAGATCGGAAAACGGAACCTGCGGCTGCACCGCAGCGCCATCGCGGCGGGAGAAAGAATCCGGCGGCAGGGCACGCGCCCGGCGCGCTGGATCGCGGCGGACGCGCTGCGCGAGCTCGGCAGCAGCGCGGTGCAGATACGCCTGCGCGAAAAGGCAAAGCCGCGGCGCAAGCGGGCCACGGGCGCGGGCAGCCGCTGATGGTTCCTAACGGCGCGGTGATCGCTACGCGCGTGTTTGTGTGCCTGTGCTGGGCGGGATTTGTTTTACCGTTCTGGTGGTCGAGGAAGCGCACGAAGGAAGCGACGGAGCGCCGCGCGCCGGCCTCGTACATGGGCATCGCGATTCAGGGCATCGCGTTTGCGATCATCTGGTTTTTCCAGACGGATATTTTTCGAGGCTCCGCGCTGGCCCTGCCGCAGGCCGTGGCATGGGGCCTGTGCGGGGTGGCCGTGGCGCTGGCCACTGCATCCTTTTGGATCGCCGTGGACGCGATTCGCGTGCTTGGAAAGCAATGGAGCGTGCAGGCGCGGCTGATCGAGGGGCACCGGCTGGTGGTGGAGGGTCCGTACAGCCACGTGCGCCATCCTATTTATACGGGCATGCTGGGGATGCTGGTGGCCACGGGAATTTCGTTCAGCGTGTGGTGGGCGTTGCCGGCCGGCGTGGCCGTGTACGCGGCGGGCACGGCGATTCGCGTTCGGGCGGAGGAGCGATTGCTGCGCGAGGCGTTTGGGGAGGATTTCGAGGCGTACCGGGAGTACGTGCCGGCGGTGATTCCTCGGTGGAAAACGTAGGCTGGCGGATGCGGATTTGAGCGCCGCGAATTGTGCGCGCGGGGCCCGGGGACGATGTGCAGGGGGCGCGCCAACCTGATTTCCGAGCCCCGATTTCGGGCTGATCTGCGTCCTTGCGAGGGCCTTTTCGAGGGGAAAATCCGGGGTTTTGAGCATGTTTCGGGGCCATTCTGAGGCCAAAATCTAGTTAACATAATAAAATCTGCCGTTCCATTTCGGGAAATGAGCAGGTGGGAACCCTCGAGAAAAGTGACGGCAGGCTGCCTGTTTCACGTGTCGTCCGGACAGGCGCTCGCAGTTCGCGAGAATGTGCCGCATTCGCCAGTCGCGTCTATTTTTCTTTCACCAGCTTCCCGTCGCGGACGATCACTTCGTTTTCTGTTGCGATGGTGGCGTGTTCCAGGAAGAGCCATAGCGGGCGATGGCCGGGCGAACGGTTTGCGCCGCCGGATTCCCAGTTGTCGCCCAGAGAGACGCGCAGGAAGCCTGCGCCGTAGCCGTAGTACGGGAGCTCTCCAGTGGAGAGGGGAGTGGCGAGCAGGGGGTTGGTGCCGAGAACGATTTCGCCCACTTTGTCCACGTCTCCGCCGACCTGGTTCCAGAGGGCGAGGAAGCCTGCTTCGTTTGTTATTGCGGTGACGCGTGTGGCGTGGCCGTGGGTGAATTCGATGCTTACGCCGGTGGCGGTGCCGGAGGCGGCCGGCGCCTTGGCCACCACCAGCTTGCCTTCCGCGGTTGCGGCGTCGGGGAGAAAGCGCAGGGCGCCCGACGGGAATTCCATTTCGCGGTCGCGGACGGAACGCGCGAGGCGCGCGCGGGCCGGGGAGATGTCGCCATCGTTTTTGTGGAACCAGGCGTCTTGGGGGATGCGCAGGCGCAGATCGGTGCCGTCGGGCGTGGTGATGTGCACGGAGTGGCCGCGGAGCGCGGCAATGAGCGCGTCCTGCTCGGCGGAAAGCGCGGCGTAGTCTGTGTCGAGGACGGCGTGCTCGTACATGCGGCTTCGCTGGGCGATTTCTTCTGAGCTTTTTCCTTGCAGGTTTTCGATCCAATGGAAATGGATGCCGCGGGCGTGCGAAGACTCGAGCAGGCGTTCCCAGCGGACGTCGGGCGGGAGGGCGCGCGCGGGGAGCCAGAGGAAAATATCCGCTTCGCGGAAGAGCGGGCGGAGCGCGGCGATAAACGCCTCTTGGCGGAGCCTGGCCTCGGCCGAACCCTCGGGGGTTTGCTCGATGATTTCGAGCGGCTCGAAGGTCATGGCGACGATGGGAAAGACGCCGGCCTTGCTGAGTTCGATCTGGATGGCTTGCGCGAGGCCGGGATAGTACGCGGGGTCGTAGACGACGATGGCGCGTTCGCCGCGCGCGGGCGCGAGCGAGCCGACGACGCGTTTGGCGATGCCAGCTTCGTCAATCTGCGGCAGGGCGGGGGGAGGAAGTACTTTCTCAGGCGCGGGCGGCGCGTTCGTTTGGGCGAACAGCGCAACAGCAGCGAGTAACGCAACAGCAGCGAGTAACGGCACGAGTGCTTTGAGCATGGTGTAGCCCGTGTAGCCTCCCCCGGCGGGCCGGTGCGGGACCTTTCTTCCGACCGTCGTGCCGATCTTTTCTTCCGACTTCGCTACCTATTACCCCCGCTTACGCGATCAGCCTTACGCGAGCAATTCTTACTGGAGCAATGCGAAAACGCGGGCCGGGCCGCCCGAGCCGCCTTCGAGTTTAATTGGCGCGACCACCAGGCGCGCTCCGGTTTCGGGCATGGCGGAGAGGTCCGCTAGATTCTCCATGTGATACAGGCTCGCGCCGTGCGAGAGCTGGTGCACCTCGAATTGCTTTGATGCGCCGTAGTCGACGCTGAGCGTGTCTATGCCCAGGCCCACGGCTCCGCGATCGATCAGGACTTTCACGGCTTCCACGGAGTAGCCGGGGAAATGCATGACGTTGGCGGCGTCCATGTTGCGGTAGCGGGCGGCGTCGGGCCAGCGCTCCGTCCAGCCGGTGCGCATCAGCACGATGGCGCCGCGGGGAATGCGGCCGTGGCGCTTCTCCCAATCGGCGATTTTTTCGGGAGTGAGGCGATAATCGGCGTTGCCGCGGCTTTCTTCGCGGGCCTCGAGAACCACGGCGGGGCCGTAGAGGCGCTCGACGGGAATCTGGTCCACAGTCCAGCCGCCTTTTGCGAAATGGGCGGGGGCGTCCAGGTGGGTGCCGAAATGCTCGAGCGAGGTGAACTTGCGGGTGAAATAGCCGTCCTTCTCCATGCTGGCGTTGGGGATGGCTTCGAAGGGTTTATCGTCGCCGGGCCAGGCGGGATTGTCGGGACCGAGGGCGTGGCCGAGATCGAGGATGCGCGCGGGGGCTCCGGGAGCGGCGGCCGCCGATTGCTCTGTATTCAACCTTTTCTCTATCATTTCGCCGACCACTCCCACGGCCACAACCGCGGCGAGGCCGGCCAGGATAATCCGCACGATGTGCTTTCTGTTCATGGACACCTCAATTCGCTCCGGTCCAGCCATGGCCGCGGATGGGCTTGCCGGGCCGCGCGGCGGTAATTTTTCCGTCGTCGAGCACGATCTGGCCGTTCACCAGGACGTAGCGGATGCCCTCGGAATACTGATTGGGCTCTTCAAAGGTGGCGAGGTCGCGCAGCTTGGCGTAGTCGAACAGGGTAACGTCTGCCCACATGCCGGGCCGCAGCACGCCACGGTCTTCAATGCGCATAATCTGCGCGGCGAGCGAGGTCATCTTGCGGATGGTCTGCTCGAGCGGAAGAAGATGCAGGTCGCGGGTGTAGCGCGCCAGCGCGCGGGGGAAATTGCCATAGGCGCGGGGATGGGCGCGGTCGCGGCCCAGCACGCCATCGGGCCGGACGGCGCCGTAATCGCAGCCGAAGGCCAGCCAGGGCTGCGGGAAGGCGCGTTCGATATCGGGCTCCTGCATCATGAAGGTGATCTGTCCGGTCTGCATGCGGTCTTCGATGAGGATATCGAACATCACGTCGACGGGATCCTGTTTTCGTTCGCGGGCGATTTCGTCGAGGCGCTTGCCTTCGAGGCCGCGGAGTTTTTCGTTGGCGACGGCGTTGATGAGGATGTCGTGGGCCATGGACTCGCGGAACTTGCCGGCCATGGCTTCCTTGATTTTGGCGCGCGTGGCCGGGTCGCGCAGGCGTTCGATGGATTTATCGGGGCCGCCTTCGAGAGCCCAGGAGGGCAGATTGGCGCTCAGGCCGTTGGCGCCGGCGCGGTAGACGTACATGTTGGCGGTGACGTCGAGGCCGCCCGAGCGGGCCTGGTCAATGCGCGCGACCACTTCGTTCATTTTTCCCCACTCGGACGAGCCCGAGACCTTCAGGTGATAGATGTGCAGGGGCAGGCCGGCTTCGCGGCTGATGCGGAAGGCTTCATCGAGGGCGGAGAAAATCTCTTTGCCCTCGTTGCGCATGTGGGTGGAGTAGACGCCGCCGTAGCGTGCGGCGACCTTGGCGAGCTCGATGAGTTCGGGCGTTTTCGCATACGTGCCGGGCGCATAGATGAGCGCGGTGGAAAGGCCCATGGCGCCCTGCTGCATGGCCTGGGCGACGATCTGGCGCATCTGGTCGAGCTCGGCGGGCGTGGGCGCGCGGTTCGCGCTGCCCAGCACGGATTTGCGCGCGAGCGCCGCGCCCACGTTGGTGCCCAGATTGATGGCGCTGCCCTGGCGCTCGAACCGGGCGAAGTATTCGTCGAGCGAATGCCAGTCTATGGTGATGCCGAACGGCGTGACGCCCTCCTGCGCTTCGGGCAGCGTCTTTTCGTTCTGCGGGGCCACGGATTCGCCTTCGCCGGTAATCTCGCTGGTGATGCCCTGGCGGATTTTGCTCTCGGCGCGATTGTCGATGAGGACGGTGAATTCCGACTGGCCGAGGAGATCGATGAATCCGGGCGCGACGTACAGGCCGGCGGCGTCTATCTTTCGTTTGGCGGGGCAATCGTCGCCGGAAGGGCCGCAGAGCGCGCCGACGGCGGCGATGCGGCCGTCGCGGATGGCGACATCGGCGGAGAACCATGGGTTGCCCATGCCGTCGAGGACTCGGCCGCCGGTGATTACGACGTCGTAGGGCTCGGCGGGCGCGGCGGTGCGCGGGGTCGCGCCGTTCAGGCGCAGGGCGCTGGCCAGCGCCATCACGGCGAAGAGAGCCGGTAGGAGTGCGGCCGCGCCGAAAAGAATGCTTCTGTGACGTCTCATGCGGTCCCCCGTGGTGCGGCGATGCCGCGCTAGATTACTCCGTCAGCGGCGGAAAATCGAAATGCGAAAAACGAAAATCGGACGGACGAGCGCCGGCAATGGCGGGCCGGGGGATGGGGGAGAACGGACGACGCTCGGACCGGATTTCGGAGCGGCCCATCAGGGCAGCGGGATTCCCGGCTGGGCGACGAGGCCGGCCATGCGCAGCAGGTCTGTATACTCCGGCTCGGCAATCTGCGAAATGGCCAGGCGGACGTTCTTCAGGAATTTGATGCGGCGCAGCGCTGTATTGCGGCGCATTTCGTCGAGGGTGACCTGGCGGGGGAGGCGCTCGACGGCGCGCAGGTCAATCACCACGTTCTTGCCGTCGCGATCGTGGGGGTCGGGATAGGGGTCGCGGGCCACTTCCGCGATGGCATAGAGGGCGCGTTCCGGGGCGGCGTGGTAGCAGAGCACGCGGTCGCCCTTGCGGGTCTGCTTGATGATGCGCAGCGTCTCCGGGCGGGCGCGCGGCGAGCGGTACATCTCCTTACCCTTCACGAAGAGAGTGTCCCAATGATAGTGATGTGGGTCCGTCGAGAACAGCCAATAGCGGCGCTGGCTGGGGGGCGGTATCGTCTTCAAATGTAAGGCGCTCCGGGCGCAACTATACACGGAGCCACTCGGGGCGAAAGAGGTTTTTGGCGGAAACGGCAAAAAAAGCGGGGGCGTTGTTTAGAGGTTTAGCGGCGGCTTAGAATTCGACGAAAACGTCGTCGCCATGGACCTCAACGCGGTAGCAGGAGACGCCAACGGCGGGGTTCAGGGCGGCCTTGCCGGTGGTGACGTCGAACTGCCAGCCGTGCCAGGGGCAGGTGATCTTCTGGCCGTCCATGACGCCCTGGCCGAGGGGGCCACCGCGGTGAAGACACGTGTTATCAATAGCATAGAAGGTACCGCCGAGGTTGGCGATGGCCACGGTATGGCCGTCCAACTGGAACTCGCGAATCTGGCCGGGGGCGATTTCTGTGGTCTTGGTGGCGCGAAGCAAAGGCATCTGCGGGTCTCTCCGGTGGCACAGGCAATCCCTGCCGGTGCGATTTTCTTGGGGGCTCGCCCCCCTGGGTACGACCGCCGTCCGGCCCCCTGGAGCCTAACGCGGCTGGGGCGTTTGCGCGACCATCACGCCCTGCTTGAACGTGTCCACCATGGCGGGGTGCAGCCGCACCTCGGTGGGACGCTTGGCGAGGGACATCTGGTCAATCTTGTCCTGCAGCTTGAGCAGGCCGTAGAAAAGGGCTTCGGGACGCGGCGGGCAGCCGATGATGTAGACGTCCACGGGAACGATTTTGTCCACGCCCTGCAGCACGGAATAGACGTTGAAGGGCCCGCCCACGCTGGAGCACGCGCCCATGGAGATGCACCATTTCGGGTCGGGCATCTGCGACCAGATGCGCTGGATCACCGGGCCCATCTTCAGGGTGACGGTGCCGGCCACGATCATCAGGTCGGCCTGGCGCGGCGAGGGGCGAAAGACTTCGGCGCCGAAGCGGGCGAGGTCGAAGCGCGACGTGGTGGAAGCGATCATCTCGATGGCGCAGCAGGCCAGTCCGAAC
>DATFZR010000276.1:0-3449 GCA_035314265.1 Candidatus Acidiferrales bacterium | reverse complement strand
ACGGGCTCTTCTCCCTCACGCAATAAACTATCCAGAAAAACCAGGGCGCGGCCGCGTTCGCCGGTGGCCAGAATTTCGGCTAGCTGCCAGACGGAATAGCGCTTTGCGGCGGGAACCAGGGCGGCGACGTCTGCGGCGGTGATCTTCTTCCCTTCTCCGACGAAGGAGGCGAGCTTGGCAACTTCGGGCGCGATGCGGTCGAGGCCGCCATCGAGGCAATCGGCGAGCTGGACGGCGGCTTCGGGGTCGATGGTGACGCCGGCGGCACGGACCATCTCCGCAATGGCGGGGAGGGCGACCTGCGCTCTTCTCTGGAGGTCGTCGCCCAGATCGAGCGAAACGATGACGGCCTTTTCCGCGAGCAGCTTCGAGAACTTTGTGCGCTGGTCGAGCGAGGCGGCTTCGAGCACGAGGACGGAGAATGGCGCGGGGTCGTCGAGATAGGCGGAGAGGGCCTCGCGCGCGGCATCTCGCGCATCGTCGTCTAATTCCTCGACGGCCTCCAGATCGAGCGCGAAGACGACCTGGCGCGGCGAAAGCATCGGGTAGCTCTGGGCCATGGCGAGAATGCGCTCGAGACCTTCTTCGCGGATGGAGGTGCGGATCACGGCCCAATCGGGCGCGCCCTCCGGGAAGCAGGCGGTGACAATTCCCTTCCGGCTCAAATCGCGCAGGTAGGCGTCTTCCCCGGCCAGCACGATACAGGCTGCCTTGCTCTTTTTGGCGGGCGGGGCGGCGAGCAACTGGAACAGGCGCTCAGGAGTGATTTCCGGCATCAGAATTTTTCGAGCACGGCGGAGACCAGCGTGCGCGCAAAATCGCGGGCCATGCGGTCGAGCGACGGGCCTTCCTCCTGAAAGAAGCTGGGGATATCGGTGGGGATTTCATACTCATTGCGGAAGACGAATTTGTTGTTCTGATAGACCTCTTTGCCGGAAGCGCGGTCGAGCAGGCGGACGCGCAGGCTGACGGAGACGAGCATCAGGGTGGCGCGCGTGGTGACGGGATCGAAGAGCACCGGAGTGGTCTGGATGGAGGTGATTTCGCCTTCGAGGACGGCGTCGGCGTCTTTTTCGTCGGGGACGACGCGGTATTTGGTGCGGGAGATCATTTCGCGGACGAGGGATTGGGTGAAACGTTGTTCGATGCGGTAGGCGGAGGTGCGGTTTTTGAGGGCGGGGATGGCGATGATTTTCCATTCGGCGGGGAGGGCGTTGCCGCGGCCGGCGACGTGGTAGCCGCAGGAGGAGAGGAATGGGGAGGAGAGGAGGAAAGAGAGGAGGAGGGCGCGGCGCGTCCGGGTTGCCGGGAGTGCGGACCGGGAGATGGGGGGAGTTTTGCCCATGGACCGAGAAGGCGCACAGGCAGAAGTGCCTGTGCTACGGGGGTTAGTTGGCAAAGAGGCGCTCCGCTATGCGTAGCGCATTGTGGGCTGCCACGCGGACGTTGTCTACGGCTCCCCAGATCCACCAGGCCATGGGGAGGTTGGGGTCGGGGCGGAGGGTGACGGAAATGTCTTTGTAGCCTGCGACGCTGGCGTTGGAGGGCGAATCCTGGGTGACTTTGACGCCGACTTGGGCCAGGGCGGCTTCGACGGCTGTGCCGGAGAATGGCCCGTCGAACTCGACGAACATGTTGAACGCGGTGCCATAGAACACCGGGGCCTGGGTGACCTGAAGGGCGGGCATGGGAGCGCGGTAGCCGAGATAGTCGGACATATCTCTGGCGATGCGGACGCGGACGTCTTCGAGTTTGTGGAGGGAGGAATCGCCGTAACGGTCGAGAAAATTGAAGGCGACCTGGGCATCGAAAATCTCGCGGGCGAAGGGCTGGAAAGAAAGCAGGCTGGCGGTCTGGGCTTCGAGCTCGTCCACACCGGCCTGGCCGCGCTCGGAAACGGACAGCAGGAACGTGGCGGCAATGCGCCTGACGGGAAGCATGCGCAGAGCGGTGGAAATGGTGGCGGCCACAATCACGGTGGCGCCGGGGGCGCGAAACAGGCGGCGCGTGGCGACGCGGGAGGAAATGAGAAGGTCGTCGAGGGCGGGAATGGAGGGAATGGCGCCGCGCACGGTGGAGAGGGCTCCCGAGAGATCGATGACGGCCGCGCCGGTGCGTTCCGCCTCCGCCCAGTGGCGGGCGGTGAACTCCTCGAGGCCGGCAAAGAAGACGAGCTTCGCGCCTTCAAAGCTGCCGGACTCGAACAGGTGAATGACGGCGGGCTCGCCGCCGGCATCGGTGAGCGTGCCTTCGAGCGCGGCATCATCGAGCAGGCGCAACTCGTGAACGGGGAGGGTGCTTTTGGACATCAACTCGGTGATTTCGCGTCCGAGGAGCGAAGAGGCTCCGGCGATGGCGATGCGCAACGGGGGCACGGAAGAAGCGGTCATCGGCTGGCGGGCGTCTCCAGGGAACGGGCGGAGGCGCGAAGATGCACGGCGCGATAGAGCCAGACGAGCGGGCCCGACAGGGTGTAGCCGGTGGCGGCGATGAGCAGCACCTGCTCCGAGTAGAACAGAGCGAGCACGATAATCAGCGCGAGCAGGACGACGAGCAGCGGCGGCTGGCGCACGTTCCATTTGAGGTCTTTGAAACCGTAGAAGCGGAGCTTGCTGACCATGAGGACGGCGAGGATGGCCACGAGCGCGAGCCAGGCGGCGCCCAGGCGCATATCGTCGAGGGGAAACTTTTTGGCGTGGACCATCGCGGCGACCATGGCGGCGGCGCCGGGGGTGGGCATGCCAACGAAATAGCGGTTGCTCGAGCCGGGCAGCATTCCCTGGATATTGAAGCGCGCCAGGCGCCACGCGCAGCAGAGGACGAAGCCCAGGGTGCAGATCCAGCCCATCAACAGAACGTGCTTGGCCAGGGGATCGCTCTCGGAAAGACCGTGCAGGCCCCAGACAAAGGCGAGCAGGGCGGGAGCGACGCCGAAGCTGATCACGTCTGCGAGCGAGTCGAACTGCTTGCCGAATTCGGAATCGCCGCCGATGAGGCGGGCCACGCGGCCATCGAGGGAATCAAAGAGGATGGCGAGGCCGATGGCCTTTGCGGCATTGTCGAAGTCCAGGGAGGTGCCCTGGAGGGTCATGAGGATGGCGTAGTAGCCGCAGAGCAGGTTGCCCACAGTGAACAGGCTGGGCAACAGGTAGACGCCGCGGCGCAGGCGCGAGCCTTTGCCGGTGTGGGGGAACATGGCGCCGGCGGTCATTTTAGGTAACTCATTTCGTCGAACTCATACTCCGCAGGTCATTTTCCCGCGGGTCATTCTCGGCGACCCATTCTCGGCGACCCATTCTCAGCGACGCGTTCTCAGCGACTCACTCTACGCAACTTATTTCCATCTGGCCAGGATGCTTGCTCCGCCGCGCACGGTATCGCCGGGACGGACGGCGATCTCGACACGCTCGGGGAGCCAGACATCCACGCGAGAGCCGAACCGGATCATG
>DATFZR010000275.1:0-10402 GCA_035314265.1 Candidatus Acidiferrales bacterium | reverse complement strand
GCAACTGGCGGAGATGTGGGAGCGTCTCCGCCGCCCTGGGGAGTTTCTGGCGGTCGAGTGCGGCGCGGGCGCGGGGCGGCTGGCGGCGCACATTCTGGATTTTGCGGAGCGGCAACTGCCGGAGTTCTTCGCGGCGCTGCGCTACGTGGCTGTAGAAGCGGGCGCGGCGCGGCGCGCCATGCACGAACAACGCATCGGCCGGCACATGCAGGCGGGTCGCGCGCGTTCAGCCGCCGAGTTGCCCGAGCACATCCCCGCAGGCTGCATCCTTTCCAATGAGCTGTTCGACGCGCTGCCCGTGCATCGCGTCGTTTCGACCGGGGGAGCGGGCGGCGCCGGATTGCAGGAAGTGTATGTAGGAGAGCGCGAGGGATGGTTCGCCGGCGTGCTCCGGGCGCCGCACTCGGCGCGCGTGGGCGACTTTTTCACGCGCCAGGGCGCCCGCCTTGCAGAAGGCCAGGAAGCGGAGGCGGCGCTCGCGGCCTGCGACTGGATTCAGCAGGCGGGGCGGCGGCTCGAACGCGGATTCGTCCTCACGGTGGATTACGGGCACGAGGCGCCGGAACTCTACAACCAGCGCCACATGCGCGGCACGCTGCTGGCGTACAGAAACCACCGGGTTTCTGAGGACTATTTTGCCGCGCCGGGATTGCAGGACCTCACCGCGCACGTCAGCTTCACGGCGCTCGGCCTGTGGGGCCGCGACGCCGGCCTGGAGCGCACGGGGCTGGCCAGCCAGACGCGCTTTCTGCTGTCGCTGGGGCGGGGAAACGAATTTGAAGATATCTACGACGAAGGGCAAACCGAAGTGGAGCGCCTGAAGTCTCGCCTGCTATGGAAGACGCTGATCTATCCCGAGGGCATGGGAGAGACGTTTCAAGTGTTCATCCAGCACAAGGGAATAGAAACAACGAGTTTGACCGGGCTGGCGGAATTGTGACCCTGCCGGGCGAAGCCCCAAGGCGAAGGACACCGCTTTTAGCCCAGTGTCGTTTGGTTGTGCGATGTTGGTAGACGCTGCGGGTCCTGCGGCCGCAAAGGATACGATCGAGCTCGGATCAAGAATTCTGTAAGTCACATTTCGGGGGCGATATGAGAGTGAAATTCGCAGTCGCAGCGGCGGTGATGATTCTCGCGCTCAGCGCCGCAGCCCAGAAGGAGATGCATATGGTCCATGCCAAAGGTTCTTTCGACATCAAGATGACTCCCGCCGAACCAACCGACTTCGAGAAGGCGAACGACATTACTCGGGTCACATCCGACAAGACTTGGCACGGTGAGTTCGAAGGCGTCAGCCACGGAGAAATGATCACCGGCTCGACCGCGAGCACCGGCTCCATGGCCTACGTTGCTATTGAGCGCATGACAGGCAAGCTTAACGGCCGGCAGGGCAGCTTCACCTTCTCGCACCGCGCCACCATGATGAAAGGCGACGCCCCCTCTGCGGGAGAGCTGAGCGTGATGGTTGTACCCAATTCCGGCACTGGAGAACTGACCGGACTCACTGGCTCGCTCATCATCCATTTCGATGCTCAGGGTAAACACACCTGGACCTTCGATTATTCGCTACCGTAGCCGCCCTCGCGTGGGGCGCACTAGATTGGGTTGTGCGCCCGGGGCAACAGCCCTTAGAACGGCGCAGGCCGTCTGGTGGGGTAAGAGGCTGGGAAACCGGGAACGAGCCGCCCTAGCCTTGGAAGCGAATTTCGCAGGCCGGCTGCCCACCCGCAAGGTACGCGTGGGCCGCCCCTACGGGGTGTGGCTGCCGCCGGTTCCCAGCTTGAACGGTTGGGCGCTGTATTTCGCGATTTCGTCCTGCGCACCGCCAGTGTTGTCGCGCGTCTCGCGCGCCTTGGAGTACTCGTTCATGGCGCGGTCGCGCAGGCCGGAGAGGTCGTAAATCTTGCCGATGTAAATGTGGCTCCAGACCTCGACCCATTTGGGTTCCAGGTCGCCCTCGAGCGATTCGCGGAAGGCGCTGGCCGCGGCCTGATAGTTCTTCTGGAAAAAGGCGGCTTCACCAAGGCGAAAGTGCGCGAGCGAGCTGTTCCTCTGCACGTCAATGGCGCGCTGGTATTCCTGGATGGCGTTGTACAGGTCGCCGCGCTGGGCGTCTTCCTCACCGCGGGCAATCAGGGCGCGGATGCGCAGCTTGGGGCTGGACTTGAGCAGCTCGTTGTTGGGATCGATGGTGATGCCCAGGGGCTTGGGCCGGCCGAAGGTTTCCACGTTGAAGTCGGTGCGCGTGCCCGTCACATCAACGGTTTTCAGTTCCGGGTTGCCCTCGGTGGCGATCTTCATCTGCACCGGCATGTTGAAGGTTTCCAGCTCCTGCTGGATGGTGCCGCGGACGGCAAAGCCCTTGCGCAGGCGGACCACCACGTAGGTGAGCTTGAATTCCGGAACGCCGGTGGAATTGAGCCACTGGGTGAAGAAAGGCGCGAGGTTCGGCTCGGGCTTCTGCTGCTTTTCCGCGGCCTCTATGGCGGCCCGGGAGGCCATCTCTTCAAAGTCCTCGATGCGCGCCGATTTGCCCGCGAACTTCTGGTAGAAGCGGTGCAGCACTTCGGCGAACACCTGGTCGCCCAGCGTCTCGTGGAGCATGTGGAACACCACGGCGCCCTTGTTCTGCACGATCGAGCGGTACTCGGGCGTGAAAGGCCTCAGCTCGGAGGCATGGGCGAGAGGCGCGGTCTGTTCGAACATCAGAGCGCCCACGGCGAAATCTTCGAGCGCAAGGTCCAGGGCTTCACGCCCGGCCATGCTTTCCACGTAGAGCGCCTCCGCATAGCGCGAGAGGCCGTCGGTAATCCACACGTCGTCGGAAGACGCCGCGGTGACGCTGTTGCCAAACCACTGGCCGGCGGCGAGCTGCGCCAGGGGGCGCGAGTCCGGGCGCGAGCTCCAGTTTGACGGGCTGAGCAGCAGGAACCCCGGAGCGGAATAAGCCTGGAGGCTTCCGCCGGCAGGAAGCTGCGCAACTACAAAATGGGTGCGCTCGAGCGGGCCAAACTCGGAAGAAAAAAATGCCGTGGAATTGGAGAGCGACTGCGCGAACTCGTCCGCGAGTTGCGGCTCGGCCACGGCAGCCGGAGGGCCGAACAGCGTCACTTCCAGGCCGCCGGCCTTGCCCTCCACAGGCTTCCACGGGCCGGCAATAAACGATCCCGCGGGCTCGGGATTCTTCACGTGAAATGTGTAGAGCAGGCCGACCGTAGATTTCTCCGGGGCGTCGGCCTTGGGCTTCGGCTTCGTTTCCCCCGGCTTGGTCTGTGCCGGCTGCTCGAACAGGATGGTGCGCTTCTGCGGCGGGTCCGCCTCGCCCGTGCCCACCACCGTGATGTTCTCCGCGGTGATCAGGTTGATGTTGGCCGTGTACTGGCCGCCGGGATAATCGGCGAGCGGAAACCAGCGGCCGGCGCGCAGCAGGATGGCGCTGTCGTCTCCGATGTACGCGAGGCGCACTCCCCGGACGGGGCTGAGATCATCGTTGATGAGGGGGCCGGCGTAATCGAATGTGAGGGAAAAGATCTGGCCGGGGACCACCGTCTGCGGAAGCTCGACCATCAGCCGCATCGGAATCTTCGGGTCGCGGTCGAAATGCACGGGGCGGCCATCAGCCAGCGCCACGTTCTGGACGGTCAAATCCTGGTGGAGTTGCAGCTCCAGCAGCGCGGAGGGCTCTTTGGCCTCGAATTGCACGATGGCGCGCGCGGAAATCGCGTGCTGGGAGAAAAGCAGCGCCGCGGTAATTTCATAGTGCACGGCGCGGAAAGAGGATTTGCGCGTCGGGGCCTGCGCGTAGGCTGCCGGGACGCAGCCGGCCAGAAGGAGGCACACGGCGGCAATCGTTCGAAGTGTCCTGATGGGCGCTTTCAACATGCTCTTCAAGTTTACTCCATCTAGGACGGCGGATTTGCCCCCCGCGTTGTATGGGCCTCGAGCATCTGGACGATCACGTCCGCGGCCCGGGTGATAGCGTCGCCATGAGGGCCGTGCAGGCTGGTTTCAACCGTCGCCAGGTCGCGCCGCATGGCCTCCCTATCCGCAGGTGAATCGAGCAGGCGCCCGACCTCGCGAGCCACGGCGGGGCCGGTGAAATCGTCCTGAATCAGCTCGGGAACAATGCGGCGGCCGGCGATCAGGTTGACCATGGCGAAATGCTCGGTGCGGATGAGCGGGCGCGCCAGCGCGGCCGTGACGTTCGAAACGCGGTAGACCACCACGGTGGGCGTGCCGCAAAGGGCAGCTTCCACTGTTGCCGTGCCGCTCGAAACCACGGCCACGTCTGCGGCGGAGAGCACGTCGTAGGTGGCTCCCGCGGACAGCTGGATTCCCAGGCCCGGTTGTAGCGCCGGCGCGAGAACTTCGTCCGGGAGTCCCGGCGCCGCGGCCAGCAGGAATTGCGCGCCGCGCGTGCGCGCCAGCTCGCGGCACGCATCGAGGAGCGGCGGAAGATTCTGCGTCACCTCTCCGGGGCGGCTGCCGGGAAGCAGCGCGACAACGGGACGGTTGGCGTCCAGATGGAAGCGCGCGCGGAACTCGTCGCGCGGCACAGACGCGCGAACGCGGCCCACCAGCGGATGGCCAATGTACTCCGCGTCTACTCCGTGCTCCTGGTAGAACTTCGCCTCGAAGGGAAAGATGCACAGGGCGCGCTCAAAGCGACGCCGCACCACGCGCACGCGCCACGGCCGCCAGGCCCAGAACTGCGGCGCGATGAAATAGACGTTGCGGATGCCGCGGCGGCGCAGGTGGCGCGCCAGGCGCAAATGAAAGCCGGGGAAATCCACGAGGATAGCCATTGGCGGGCGGCGCGCGTCCACGGCGTCGAGCAGGCGGCGGAAAACGCGGCGCAGTTGGGGCAGGCGGTGGAGGATTTCCGTGATGCCGAGCACGCTCACTTCGCGCGATTCAGCGACCAGATCCACGCCCGCCGCGCGCATGTGCTCGCCACCCAGGCCGAACAGGTTGTGCACTCCCCGTTCACGCAGCGCGGCTGCCAGGCGGCCGGCGTGGAGGTCGCCGGAGGCCTCGCCGGCGGAGATGAGCAGGGGAGGGAAGGTCATGAATGGGTGCCCAGCCCTTCGGAAGGACAACGATCCATCCCTTTGGCCGCGCCAGCGGGCTTGCTGGACAGGCTGAAAGCCTGTCCCACGCTAGTCATTCGCGGGAACGGGGGCGCTGCTCGCGTCGCCCGCCGGGATGCGGATTTCCTGATCTTTGTACTGGAGCTGGTAGAGGCGGTGGTAGATGCCGCGGCGGACCAGCAATTCCTGGTGCGTACCCTGTTCGCGCAGGCGTCCTTTGTGGAACACCAGAATCTGGCTGGCGTGCTGGATGGTGCTGAGCCGGTGCGCGATGACGATGGCGGTGCGCCCGGTGAGCAGACGATCGAGGGCGGCGCGGATGGTCAGCTCGGTCTTGGTGTCCACGCTGGAGGTGGCTTCGTCCAGAATCAGGAACCTGGGATTGTGGGCCAGGGCGCGCGCAAAGCTGACGAGTTGGCGCTGTCCCACGGAGAAGGTGGCGCCGCGCTCGCCGACCGTGGTTTCCACGCCCGCGGGCAGTCCGTGCAGAAACGGTCCGAGACCCACTTCGCCCAGAGCGCGCTCGACAGCCGCGCGGTCGATCCCTTCGGTGCCCATGCGTACGTTGGATTCGAGCGTGCCACTGAAGAGCACGGGGTCCTGCAGAACGATCCCGAAATGGCGGCGGAGGTCGTGCAGATCGTATTCGCGGATGTCGCGCCCGTCGAGCAGGATCTGGCCGCGCTGCACGTCGTAGAAGCGCAGCAGCAGGGAGATGAGCGTGGTTTTTCCGGCGCCGGTGTGGCCGACGATGGCCACGGTCTGCCCGGGGCGCACGCGGAAGGAGGCGTCGCGCAGCACCCAGTCTTCCTCTGCGGGCTGCGCGCCTCCGGTGTAAGCGAACCACACGTGGCTGAACTCGATTTCGCCGCGAGGCACTCCGAGCTGCACGGGATGCTCGGGCGACTCGATGGTGATGGGCTCGTCGAGCAGGCGGAAGATGCGCTCGGAGCCGGCCATGGCCGTCTGCAGGATGTTGAATTTCTCGCTGAGGTCCTGGATGGGCCGGAAAAACTGCTGGGCGTACTGGATGAAGGCCACGATGGTGCCCAGGCCCAGGGTTCCCGCAAGCACGCGCACGCCGCCGTACCAGAGGACGATGGCGATGGCCAGCACGCCGAGGAACTCGACGGCGGGATAGAAAAGGGCGAAGGCCAGAATGGCGTCCTTGAAGGCCAGCATATGCGCGCGATTGGCCTCTGCAAACTGGCGGCGCGCGGTCTTCTCGCGGTTGAACAACTGGACGACGGTCATGCCGCTGATATGTTCCTGAAGGAACGAGTTGATGCGCGCGATGGCCACGCGGATGCGCCGGTTGGCCTCGCGCACGCTGCGGCGGAAGAGCAGGGTGGCGCCCACGATGAGCGGGATGACGCCAAACGCGGCCAGCGCCAGGCGCCAATCGAGGCGCAGCATGGCCACGACGATGGCGGTCAACATGAAGCAGTTGCCGAGCATGGCCACCACACCGGAGGCGAACAGGTCGTTCAGCGTGTCCACGTCGGTGGTGACGCGCGTTACGAGCCGGCCGAGCGGGTTGCGGTCAAAGAACGCCAGCGGCAGCCGCTGGAGCCGCGCGAATATCTGGCTGCGCAGGTCGTACATGGCGAGCTGGCCAACGCGCTGCATCATGCGGGTCTGCACGTAGTCCAGACCGAAACGCGCGGAGAGAGCCGCGAGGAACAGGAGGGAGATCAGGCCGACGCCGTGGAACGCAACGGCAGTGCTGATGCTGCCGGCCATAGCGGGAACGAGGAAGCGGTCCACGGTGATTTTGAGCAGCAGGGGGCCCGCGATGGCCAGGATGCTGCTGACGAGCGAGAGAACGACGGCAAAAATCACGCGAGCGCGATAGGGGCGCAGGTAGGCGAGCAGCCGGCTGGTGAGGCGGCTGTCGTAGAGTTTTCCGAGTGCTTCTTCTTCGTTTGGTGCGGCCATTCTTTTCAGCTCGATTGCGCTCTTTTGGCCCCGCTCATACGCGAGCCAGCTCTTCTTCCAGCAATTGTTTCTGGTAGAGGTCGGCGTAATAGCCGCCCCGGCCGATCAGATCCTCGTGCGTGCCGCTTTCCACGAGGCGGCCTTCGCGGAGCACCACAATCTGGTCTGCGTGGCGCACAGTGGAGCAGCGATGGGAGATGAGCAGCGTGGTGCGCCGGCGCATCACGTCTGCCAGGCCGCGCAGGATGCGCTCTTCCGTTTCGGTATCCACGTTGGCCAGCGCGTCGTCCAGCACCAGGATTCTGGGATTGCGGACCAGCGCGCGCGCCAGCGCCGTGCGTTGCTTTTGGCCGCCGGAAAGGGTGAGGCCGCGTTCGCCCACGAGCGTCTCAAACTGCTTCGGGAAGTCCAGGATTTCAGCGCGAATGCTGGCCACGTGAGCGGCGCGGTCCACATCGAGGTCGCTGGCCGATTCCACGCCGAAGACAACATTTTCGCGGAGCGTTTCGCTGAACAGGAAAGTGTCCTGTGCCACGAAGCCGATGGCGCGCCGCAGGGTCTCGATCGGCCATTCGGTGATGGGCCGGCCGTCAATCAGCAGCGTGCCGGGCGGGGCTTCCCACAGGCGGGCCACGAGGGCGGCGAGCGTGGATTTTCCGCTGCCGGTGGGGCCGACGATGGCCACGGTCCAGCCGGCGGGAACCTTCAGGCTCACGTCTTCCAGCACGGGCCGCGGATTCCCGTTTTCGTCTGCGGTGGGATGCCGGAAAGTCAGGTGGCGGAATTCGATCTCGCCGCGAATCTCCTGCGAGGCGGGAATAGCGGCGGCGCGGTCGTCAATTGCCGGCTGGGCGGAGAGCACATGCCGCAGGCGGCCCATGGACGCGGCGCCGCGCTGGAAGATGTTGGTGACCCAGCCGAGCGCCACCATCGGCCACACGAGTTGCGTGATGTAGCCGTAGAAAGCCATGAGCGCGCCCAACGAAAATGTGCCGGTGAGCACCTGCCGGCTGCCCTGCCAGAGCACGATCAGAAACACGATGCCGATGAGGAATTCGAGGGCAGGGAAGAACAGGCTCCAGGCGGCGATCAGCTCCATGTTGCGGTCCACGTACTCGCGATTCTGGCGGGCGAACTCGCGGCTCTCGTAATCTTCCTGGCAGAAGGCGCGGACCACGCGGATGCCGGTGAGGTTTTCCTGCACGCGCGCGGAAAGGGCGGCGAGCAGCGCCTGAATCGTCTCGTAACGGTCGTGGATCAATTTGCCGAAGTAACGGACGGCGAGGGCCACAAGCGGCACAGGCAAGAAGACGTACAGCGTGAGCCGTGGCGAGATCTTGGTCATAATGAAAATCGCCATCACCATGATGATGATGGTGTTGAGGCTGTACATAATCCCCGGGCCGAGCACCATGCGCACGGCGTTCAGGTTGTTGGTGCAGCGGCTCATCAGCTCGCCGGTGCGGTTGCGCACGTAGTAGGCGGGCTCGAGGCGCAGCAGATTGTCCAGCAGCTCGTTGCGGAGATCGTATTCGATGTCGCGGGAGACCCCGATCAGGACGTTGCGGGTGAGAAACGAGAAGGTGCCTTTCACCAGCACGATGGCGATCAGCGTGAGGCTGAAGAAGACGAGGGTCTCGCCGCTCAGCGGGCGGTAAAAGGAGAGCAGAAACCTTTCCACCGGCCCGGGCAGCGCCGACATGCGCTCGATCAGGGAGTGCGAGCCGGAAATCGAGTCCACGATGGTGCCCATCACCAGCGGGAGCATCGCGCCCACCAGACCGCCAAGCACCAGCGAGACGATGCCGAACACCGTGCCCCCCCGGTAGCGCCACAGGTAGGGCAGCAGGGTGCGCAGGTTCTCCGTGGGAGAAGCCTGTGGGGCCTTGCGGGCCGGCGCGGCGGCTGCGGGCGCGACAGCGTTCGTGGTTGGGGCTGCGGCGGTCATGGTTTCATTTTCACGGACTCGCCGCCGGGAGTGGACCGGATGGCCTGAAACTGGGTTCCCGAGGCGTCCAGAGAATCATACTCCTGTAGCTTTGGGTTCCAGGCTACCCGCACGGTGGACTGTTTCGACCCCGGCGAAAGATTTAACGGCGTGAAGCTGAGCAGGAAGCCTTTTTCTTCCGTTTTCTCGTAGCCCAAGCGCCATGCGGGCACGGGCGCGGCGGGCGATCCCGCCAAATATCCGCGCCTGTTCTTCAGATGCTCGTCAGCGCTAAAGGCTTCCTTCCAATTTGAACCGTCGCGCACAAGGATTGAGACGTGAATGACGTCGGCTGTGGTTTCCGGGGATTGCGGGGAAGCCGCTGCGGGGGCCGGGGCGCCGCCGGGCACGGCGGTGGCAGCCAACCGGCGGACCACCAGGGCCTGCTGGCCGCCTGCGGACCAGAAATCACCGTAGGCGAGCACCTCCGCGTCCGTTCCGTAGGCGGCCTTCGCCGTGGCGACGACGGTATCTGGCACGGCGGGTTCCGCGGGATTGGCGGCGGTGGCCGGCGCCGCGGGTTGCGGCGCCGAGTCGCATCCAGCGGCCAGCGAGGCACAGAGAATCGCCGCGAGCATCGCGGCGATTCCGCGCTGCGAAAACTTGAAGTTCACACGTCCTCCGACCTTCGCGGTTTCGAGCGCGGGAGGCGGGTTTCAGCTTCCCGTCTCGATCGCGTCCAACCGCGCCTCGAAATCTTCTTCACCCTCGGAGCCCAGCTCGATTCCGGTGCCGGGGTCGAGCGGCAGGGCCTGTGCGATTTGCTGCACCCAGGCTTGCAGGCGGCGAATGTTTTCGCGGGTGCGCTCCGCGTATTCGCGGAGCGCGTCGGGTTGGGACATGCGCCGCACGAAGTCCGCTTCATCAGGATCTTCGGGAGCGGCGGAGTCCGCCGCTCCCGGAGTTTCTGGGCTGCCCAGCAGCCCGGCATGGCCGGTAAACATGTGCTCGAATCCCAGGTCGACGCTGAAGTGTCCGGTCTGTCGCCAGGCGCCATCTTCAAATTCCGGGCCGTAGGCGATGAGTTCCAAGCGTTGCGGCGCGCTCGTCCATTCGCCCGAGGCGGCATCGAACACCCACAAATCCCACCAGGCTTCGAGCTCGACGGAGGAGTCCTCGCGCAGCGACTCGCCGAGCAGTTCGAGGACGCCTTCCGGCGTGGCCGGCGCCGCGCGCAGGTCGAATTCCATGAGCGGCGTTTCCGAAGTCTCGATGGCGCGCAGCGCGAGTTGGGTGAATCCGCGGCGCGTGAGGGAGAAGGGAACCGTCTCGAGGAAGGCGAGCAGGAGTTTGGGGAACGTCTCCGCGGTCACTTCGCGGCACCAGATCTTC
The DNA here is from genome assembly GCA_035314265.1 of Candidatus Acidiferrales bacterium. Classification (GTDB taxonomy): domain Bacteria; phylum Acidobacteriota; class Terriglobia; order Acidiferrales; family UBA7541; genus JOPF136. The sequence continues at coordinate 55 of DATFZR010000275.1, read as the reverse complement.
AGGTAGGCTCGATTCGGCACACGGACATTATAGCGGCTTCGGGATTTGGACGCCC
>DATFZR010000274.1:0-2238 GCA_035314265.1 Candidatus Acidiferrales bacterium | reverse complement strand
CGCTGGATGCGGCGCCACACGCCGCTTTCCGGGTCGCGCGCGGGGATGGGATGTGTGTCGGTGCGGGCTTCGAGCACGGTGGTGCGCGCCGGCGCGGCCTCTCCGGGCCGGAATCCAGCGACGGCCGCGGCCATGGCGCGGATGTGGTCGGGCGTGGTGCCGCAGCATCCGCCGAGCACGCGGACGCCGAGGGCGGCGGCCTCGCGGGCAAACTGGGCAAAGTACTCGGGCGAGGATTTGGGATAGGTGATGCGGTCGCCGACGCGCTTGGGGAAACCGACGTTGGGCATGGCGGAAAGGGGCAGGCCGCCGAGTTGCGCCCACTCCTCAATCGTGCCCAAAAGGAGCTGGGGGCCTACGGTGCAGTTCGCGCCGATGGCCTGGACGTTCTTTTCCTTGAGCTTCTCCCACATGTCGCGGGGATGCAGGCCGCCAAGGGTGCGGTTTTCTTCAGAGAAGGTCATCTCCGCGACGATGGGAAGGCTGGAGAAGGAACGGATGGCGTCGATGGCCTGCAGAAGCTCGTCGAGGTCACCGAAGGTTTCGAGCAGGAAAAGGTCCACGCCGCGTTCTTCGAGGGCGGCGGCCTGCTCGTGAAAAATCGAACCGACATCGACAGACGGCGAGGGGCCGACCTGGCGGGAGATGCCGAGCGGTCCGATGGAGCCGGCGATCAGCACTTCGCGCGCTGCCGCTTCGCGGGCCTCGCGGGCCACTTTGACGCCGGCATGATTGATGCGCGCGGCGCTTTCAGCCAGGCCGAGGGGCGCGAGTTTGTGGCGATTGGCGCCGAAGGTGTTCGTTTTGATGAGTTGGGCGCCGGCGGAAATGTAGGCCTGATGGATGCGGAAGACGGCTTCGGTGTGGGTGAGGTTCGCTTCGTCGAAGCAGCCCTGCGGACCGAGCACCTCGTAGAGCATGGAGCCCATGGCTCCATCGGCAACCACGACCGAGTCGCGCAGCAGCGTATTGAAGTCTTCGATTCGCATCGAACGTCTCCCCAGCAGGCGCGCTGAGGGTGGGCGAAAAGCCCAGTATAACATCGGCGGCCAGAGGCTCACTGGGCATAGCGGATGTGTGAGTCCGGGCGGTTACTGGATTTGCGTGGCAGGGTTTAGACTTCTCGGGGTTTTCGGGGCCGACGGGGGCGCTGCGGGATTGTTCGCCGCTGAAACCTCTTGAGTCCACAGGCCGTTACAGGGAAACGGGGGGCGAAGACACACAATGAGCGAAACCTTAGGACGCTTTGGCCGGCAGGTGTCCAGCCGGATTCTTTTGCCGGGCGCGGTGCTGGCTGCCGCTGCTCTGCTGGTGGCCGGGACGTCGCTACGGGCTCCGGCGCAGGACGCTGGCGGCGCGGCGGGCCAATCGAATGCGCCCGCGAATCTTGTGAAGGTGCCGGCGGAAGTGCCCGCCGATGCCACGCGGTATTCCTTTCTGCTCGCGGGAAACAAGGCCGGGCTGATGGCCGCGTGGAGAACGCCCGACGGGGCGCGGCACACGTATTTCTCGTTTAACGATCGCGGGCGTGGGCCATCGATTCTGACGCGGGTTGTGGTGGATCGCGCGGGATTCCCCACGGAAGTGGATGCCAGCGGGAACGACTACTTGAAGTCGCCTGTGGAGGAGCGCTTCCGCATGGCCGGAACACCGCTGCGGGCAACGTGGAACAGCAAGTCCGAGCACGGTGAAAAGCAGCTCAGCGCTCCGGCGTTTTACGTGCCGATTGACGCGGCGCTGGACAACGAAATGGAAGCGGCGCTGCTCGCCACGCCGGCGGGACGCCTGCCGCTGCTGCCGGAGGGCGAAGTGCGCATCGAGCGGGTGCTGGACCGGACGGTGGAAGTGAATGGGAAGAAACAGACGGTGACGCTGTACGAAGAATCGGGATTGGGTTTCACGCCGAATCCCGTGTGGCTGACCGCGGAGCACGAATCTTTTGCAAACGGCAGCGACTGGAGCGTGCTGATTCGCGAGGGCGCGGAATCGGTGTGGCCGGCGCTTCTGGAGGCGCAGAAGGCGCGAGCGTCGGAACGCGGGGCGGAGGTGGCGCGCAGGCTGGCGCACAAACCTGGAACGCCGTTGCTGATCCGGCATGCGCGGGTTTTTGACAGCGAGACGGCGACGGTGAAGGACGGGATGTCCGTGCTGATTTCCGGCAATCGAATTGAAGCCGTAGCTCCCGATGGGAAACTTCCCACGGCGGCCGGCGCCGAGGTGATTGACGCCAAAGGGAAA
>DATFZR010000273.1:0-2728 GCA_035314265.1 Candidatus Acidiferrales bacterium | reverse complement strand
GTCTTGTGCTGCTTCTGGTTCTGCTGGCAATCCTGATGCCGTTCGCGGCCACCCCGGCGCGCGCCCAGTCGCTCCCAGACACCACCATCGCCCTCTACCCTCCCGAGGCGGGCGAGCTGGCCTATGCCGACCTGCACGCCCTGCGCCAATCGCCGCACTACCGCATCCTGCACGATTCCTATCTGCCTTCGCGTTTGCAGCAGCTCGAGCACCAGGCCCTCTCGCTGGGCATTGACTACGAAGCTCAGTCGCAGCAATTGAGCTGGGCCTACGTGGCTTCCGCGGCGGGTGGCATCGAGCTCATCAGTATTACCGAGGGCAACTGGGCGCCTTCCACCGTTTCAGAGCGCGCCCAGGCGCTGAAGATTCCCACGGCGGAGGTGGCGGGGCACACCGTGATCACCATGGGGCAGAATGAAGCCGGCCAGGGGTTTGCCCTTGCGTTCCCGGATTCCTCGAAGCTGGTCTTCGGCATGCGCAGCCAGGTGGAAGCGCTGCTCGTCCGCGCGGCGGCCGGCGCCCCCGGCTTTCTCCAGAACACCACGCTTGCCCCGTTGCTTCCGGAAGCCAATGGCCGCAGCTCCATCTGGTCCGTGATGGACCAGCGCTTCGCCGCCATCGAGATTCGCACTATCGCTCCCGATGCCTCCGGCCGCCCGGAAGCCCAGACGCTGCTGAACAATCTGAAGGCTGCCGTGGCCCGCGCCACGCTGGGCAACGATCTATCCTCCACAGCCAGTTTCCTGTGCAACGACGCGAGCCAGGCCGCTCTGCTGGCCGCCGTGGCGCAGGCCGGCTTCGCCCTCTACGCCACCGCCGCATCCACCCAGAATCCCGATATGGCCGCGGCCTTGCGCGCGGCCAGCGTCCAGCAAACGGGCGAGCGCGTGGAGCTGAATCTGAGCCTCACGCAATCGCAGATCGGCCTGCTGCTGGCCCATAGCGTTACTACGAAACGCTAAGAGCGAAATTCAAGAATCGGCAAGAACCAGCGTTGTTTGAAGTCGCGAACCTGAAACCGGCCGAGTTTGGCGCCTCAGGGGGCGTGCGGCTGATTTGCGAGGTTCGATTTCCGCCGTTTTCCTAGAAGGGCAGGGAACTCAACTCTACGTTGCCGCCGGAGATCAGCACGCCTACGCGCTTCCCTTCGGCTTTTATGCTGCGCGCCACGGCCGGGGCCAGGGCCACCGCGGAAGAAGGCTCGATCACCAGCTTCATGCGCTCCCACACGAGCCGCATGGATTCCACGATCTCCTGCTCGCTCACGCGCACGATTTCGTCCACGCGCTCGCGGATGATTCCGAAGGTCAGATCGCAGAGCTGGGCGCGCAGGCCGTCTGCCATCGTGTCCGTGGTTGTGTTCTTTTCTATGTGCTTGGACTTCAGGGAACGGTAGGCGTCGTCCGCATTCGCAGGCTCGCAGCCGATCACGCGCACGGAGGAACGCACGCCCGTGGCCGCGATGGCGTTGCCGCTCAGCAGGCCGCCGCCGCTCACGGGCGCCAGCAGAACGTCCAGCTCCGGAACGTCTTCCAGCAATTCCAGCGCGGCCGTTCCCTGGCCGGCGATTACGCGGCGATCGTTGTAGGGATGCACCAGCACGCCGCCCGTCTCTTCAAGCAGCCGGCGCATGCCGGCGTCGCGGGCTTCCACGGTGGGTTCGCAGAAGGTGATCACTCCGCCGTAGCCTTCCACGGCGCGGCACTTAACGGCCGGGGCGTTCTTCGGCATCACGATGTGCGCCGCGATTCCGCGCGCGGCGGCCGCGCGCGAAACCGCCGCGGCGTGGTTTCCCGAGGATTGCGTCACCACGCCGCGGGCCGCCTCCGCTTCGCTCAGTTGCAGGATGGCGTTGGTGGCGCCGCGGATCTTGAACGAGCCCGTCTTCTGCAGGTTTTCACACTTGAAATAGAGCCGTGCTCCGGCGATCTGGTCGAGCGCCGCGCAGGTGAGTACGGGCGTGCGGTGAATAAATGACGCGATGCGGCGTCCCGCGACGCGGATGTCGTCCAGGCTGGGGCCGGCGCTCACTTCGGCTGCGGCCCCACGCGGAACACGGTTTTGGCCGCGGATTGGTTTTCGAATTCATCGGTCAGCCGCACGGCCAGGGTATGTTCCCCGGGCGCGAGGGCGGGCAGTGTAAGGGTGTAGCTCTCCTGGCGTGCGTCGCTCAGCCGGCCGGCGGGAAGCACGAGCTTCCAATCGCCGCCGTCCAGGCTCCATTCGGCGTGGCTCAGCACGCTGGCCGGATCCCGGGCGTCAAATTTTGCCTCAGCGGAGAGTCCTGCGACCGTCGCGCGCAGGTTCAGGATTTCGGGCGACGCATTGTCCACCAGAAACCGGTCACTGGTGCGCTCGGCCGTGAGCGTCTCCTCCTGTGGGTTCGAGGGAGAATCTGCGGCCACGATCTTCAGGTAGTAGGCGCCGTCGGGCATCGTGGTGGTGTCCCAGGAATAGAACCGCGCGTCGACCTTGTCCTTCAGCAGCTTCCAGGCAGTCTCGCGTTCGCCGCGGTAATAGACGGCAAAGACGAGGTCGTCGTCGTTTTCGTCGTGCGCGCTCCAGAGCACCGATTGCCAGCCGCGCTGGGTGAATCCCTGCGGCGGAGGCTCAAACTTTGGCGGCTGTGGGGGCTGCTGCGGCTGGGGAAACAGGTTCAGGCCCGGCAGCGGCGGCGGCGCGGGCACGTGGAGCTGTACCGGCTGCGCCTGGCCTGGAGCCATCATCA
>DATFZR010000272.1:0-2196 GCA_035314265.1 Candidatus Acidiferrales bacterium | reverse complement strand
GGCGCTGCAAGCGCTCGTGGCCGCGTACGTCATCTGGCTCGTGGTGCGGTCCGCAGTGCAATCCGCAGTGCAAGCCAATGTGCCGCGACAAACCGGGCTGTACTTTCTGATCCTCGTCGCGTTGCTTAGCCTGCTCAGCAGCCTTAGTTGGTTTGCCAGCCTGGTCATGCCGGACATTCTAGGCCCGCTGCTGTATCTCTCGATCTACTTGATGGTGTTTGCCCGCGAGACGCTCTCTCGTACGGAGCATCTGCTCGTCGCGCTCGTCGCCTGGTGGGCCGTGGCGTCTCACGCTTCGCACCTGATCCTCGCTGCCGGGCTCTGCGTGCTGCTGGCTTTCCTGCTGATTTTTTGGTTCCGGGGAATCGCCGGGCGATGGAGGGCTGTGGCTGAAGTGGCCGGGATCATCCTGCTCGCGGCGGCGGCGCAGGTGGCGTTGCACGCTTATCTTTATGGCCAACCATCGCTGAACGGCGAGCGGCCGCCCTTTCTGATGGCCCGCCTGATCGCCGATGGCCCCGGACGCTGGTACCTGGAGCAGAACTGCCCCCAGGCGAACCTGGCCATTTGCGAATACGTGCACGAACTTCCTTCCGGCACCGACGCTTTTCTCTGGGGAGAAGATTCCATCCTCGAGAAGGCCGGCCCGGAAGGGGAGACGCGGTTTCGTGAGGAGGAGACGCGGTTCCTGCTGGGCACCCTGCGCGCGTATCCGCGAGAGCAGTTGTACAAATCTGCCGCCAACTTCTGGCAGCAACTGACCGCTTTCGGCCTGTGGGATCTGGGCGCGAACGATTGGGTGGCGGAGGCATTCGATCGCGCGATGCCCGGCCAGTCGGGGCGTTATCTACAGAGCAGGCAGGCACAGGACGCTCTGCCTCTCGAGCTTTTCACCGGGGTTCACAATTGGACGGTCATCGCCTCTCTTGCGGTCATCGCCGTGTGCGCGCCGTTTTTGTGGCAGCGGCGGCGCCTGCGTCTCGCCGGGCTCGGCGTTGTGATCGCCTCCACCGTGCTCGCCAACGCATTTGTGACGGGGGCGTTTTCAAACGTGGAAGACCGCTACGAGGCCCGCATCATCTGGCTCGTGCCGCTTCTGGCAGCACTGTGCCTGCTGGACTTGCTGGCAAACAGCCGCGAGCGGCGCCTGGCGCGCCAGAGTTGACTCGGCCGGAACAGTTGGCATATCGTCCTTCTCACAGACTGGCCACACGCACGCGTGTGCCGGGGGATTTTGAGGGGGCTCACGCGGCGCTGCTTCCCAGCTGCGCGTCAGGTGCGGAGAGCGAGTTCGATTCTTTCACGGAGGACAACAATGATTTCCAAGAGCGCGATTGTGTTTGCCCTATGCGCCTCGCTGCTGGCCTTGCCCGGCTTGAACGCCCAGGACACCCCGCCTCCGGCAAAGCCGGCTCCGGCAAAGGCGCCCGCTGCCAAGGCCGCGGCGGCCAAGCCTGCCCCGACGTCGAAAGACATGAATATCAAGGAGTACGTCGAGCTTTTGCGCTCGAACGTGCGCCAGGAAAAATCCCAGATGATGGGCGCCGTCATGCAGTTGAGCGCCGACGACGCGGCCAAGTTCTGGCCGATTTACGCCGAGTACGACGCGGAGCTGACCAAGGTGAACAACCTGAGGGTCGCCAACATCGAGGAATACTCGCGCACCTACAAGAACATGACGGACGAGAAGGCGGACGAGCTGGTGAAAAACGCGCTGCAATTCCAGAAGCAGCGCGCCGAACTGCTGGCGACGTACTACGGCAAAATGAAGGATTCACTGGGCGGGATTACGGCGGCGCGGTTTCTGCAGGTGGAAAACCAGTTGCTGATGATCATTGACCTGCAAATCGCCGCTTCGCTGCCGATCGTGGGGGACAGCCAGTAACTTCGCTAGTAACTTCGCTAGTGAATTCGCCAGTGACTTCGAGGGGAGAGAGAAAACAACATGAGAAACGCAATTCTGTGCGCGACAGCGCTGATCGCCGGCGTGGCGGCTTCCTCCGGAGTTTATGTGAACGCGACGCCCGCGCCGCAATCGAGGAAAGTGACGGTGCCGGCCGGAACCCGCATTCTGGTGCGGATGATCGATACGATTGACTCGTCCAAGCAAAAGGCCGGCTTTCGTTTCCGCGCCAGCCTCGAAACCAACCTGGATACCGACGACCGGGTTGTGGCGCCGCGCGGCACCATCGTCTA
>DATFZR010000271.1:0-2266 GCA_035314265.1 Candidatus Acidiferrales bacterium | reverse complement strand
GGGCCTGCTCGAGGGTCATGCCGGAGAGGGCCTGGACGACGCGGGCCTGTGCGGCGGGATCGAGCGGGCAGACGACGTTATCCTGCACGGCCACTTCCGCGAGCGTTTCGTGGAGCGCGGCGTGGAGCGCGGCCTGGTCTGGAAGGCCCAGGTGGAAGTGGGCCACCTGGTCGGCCAGCTCGGGGGGAATCGTGAGGGACGCGCCGCAGAGGACGATGGAGCGGCGTGCGCTCTTGAATTTTGCGGCGACGTCGCGGAGCAGGCGGACGAGCACATCGTCTTTCAAGTAGCGCGCGCCGTCTTTGAAGAGGTAGATGCCGTTGTCGTGCATGAGCAGGATGTTGGCGAGGCATTTGGCCGGATCGTCGGTGCCATAGATGGGGCCCTGGCCGCCGTGACGGATGAGGCCGGCGGTCATGGTCCAGACGAAGATGGGAAGCTGGAGTTCGGCGGCAATGGCGCAAAGGAGGGATTCGAGACGGCCTTCTTCGGTGGTCTCCGCAACGATGAGGGGGATGTGGGAGTGGACGAGGAGGCGGAGATCGTCGCGCAGGGTGGAGGCGGGCGCGCTCGAGGCTGGGTTCACGGTGGTCATGGCGCCTTGCTTATGCACACTATAGCTAGTCTGGTAGCGGGCCGGAAGGCGGGGGTTGTGGCGAGGTTCGCGGGTACCAACAGAGGGGGAACGAGGAGATTGCGGGTTGAGCCAAGGCGTCTGGACGCCGTGTTATAACGTTGCGCATGACAGGGCTTCGCCAAGGTTCCATTCATCTGTTCCGTGCCGCCGGGATCGATGTGTACCTGCATTGGTCGTGGTTTCTGGTGGTGGCCTACGAAATCCAGGATGGGACGCGGACTTATTCCTCTCTCAGTTGGAACACTTTTGAGTATGTGGGGCTGTTTCTTATCGTGATGATTCATGAGTTCGGGCATGCGCTGGCCTGCCGGCAGGTGGGAGGGACGTCCAACCAGATCATTCTGTGGCCGCTGGGAGGCATAGCGTATGTGAACCCGCCGCCCCGGCCAGGCGCCACGCTGTGGAGCATTGCGGCCGGGCCGCTGGTGAATGTGGCGCTCGTTCCCATCCTGTGGGCGCCGGGCGCGCTGATGCGGCAATCGGGGCTGGCGGGGGCGATGCCCGAGACGAGCGCGCTGCTACACACGGTGTGGATCATGAATCTGGTGCTGCTGATTTTCAATCTGCTCCCGATTTATCCGCTGGATGGCGGGCAGATTCTCCGCGCGCTGCTGTGGTATGTGCTGGGACGGGCGCGGAGCCTGATGGTGGCAACCATTATCGGCTTCGCCGGGGTGGCCGGGCTTATCGCCCTTGCGGTATGGAGACAATCCGCATGGTTCGGCGTAATTGCCGTGTTCGTCACGCTGAACTGCTGGAACGGGCTGCGCGCGGCACGGGCATTGTCGCGCATGGAAAAGATGCCGCGCCGCGAGGGGTTTTCGTGTCCTTCGTGCGGGGAGGCGCCGCCGGAGGGAGACTATTGGAAGTGCACGCGGTGTACGCATGTTTTTGACACCTTTCAATACCAGGGCGTCTGTCCGCTCTGCGCGGCTCGATTTGATGCGGCGAGATGTCTGAATTGTGGCGCGCTGCATCCCATGCGCGAGTGGATCGCTCCCGCCGGCGTGGCTGTGAAGGTGTAACTTCATGGAGGTTCCTGTGGCCATTGCTATTCGGGGAGCTGCGCCGCTGCTTCAGGTGTTCGATATGCCGACCTCGATTGCGTTCTATAGCGAGCGACTGGGGTTCGAGATCGTTTCCACGTCGAGCCCCGCGCCTGATTGCAACTGGGCGCTGCTGCGGCTGAATGGGGTGGAGCTGATGCTGAACACGGCATGCGAGAGCGATCGCCGGCCGGCGGCTCCCGATCCGGCACGGATTGCCGCGCACGGCGATACGGGAATCTACTTTGGGTGCCCGGACGTGGACGGGGCGTACGCTCACCTGCGCGAGAAGAAGGTGGAGGCGAAGCCGCCGCGAGTGGCGCCTTACGGGATGAAGCAGTTGTACGTTCGGGATCCGGACGGGTACGTGCTGTGCTTTCAGTGGCAGGCGGAGGCGTAGGCCCATCGCGAGGTTTTTCTGCAACGTGATTGAATCCGAAGGCCTCCCGCCGTGTTGCGTGTCCCATCCCACCGACAGAATTGACTTCATGCGGCGCGTCCGATAATCTGGAAGTTTGAACACAACACAAAAGGAGTTCTAGATGGCGCAAGCAGCGGCAAAGAAGCAGAAGAAGCGGAAGAA
>DATFZR010000270.1:0-2192 GCA_035314265.1 Candidatus Acidiferrales bacterium | reverse complement strand
AACCTCCCTGCCCTCCGGTACGTCTTTTCAATGCCGGGCAAATCTTCTGGACTCACAGGCCTTCGCACTCTCTGGAGACTTGGCACGCCCGTCGCGTTCTGGGTTGACGGGCCCGGCAAATCGGGAGACGATTTTTCTCGTTCGTGCGCGCACCGCGATGGCCATCCCGAACCGGGGCGCGCAAGCATCCAATCCCAATGACACAACGAGGACTCGGAATGACGGGAATCGCGCTGCGCTGCGCCGGAAATCAGGGGTACCCGCCGAAAACGCCTGCCGTCGTTCCCGCCGCCCGCGCTTCCCGCGCGGCTCGCCGGGTCGTTCAGGCCCTCGCTCAGGCCCTCGCTCAAGCCCTCGCTGCCCTGCTGATTCTGCTCGCGTTTAGCGCGACGGCCAGGGCTGACGAGCCCTTCGCGCGCAGCCGCGACTACGATCTGCACCACTCCACCATCCGCATGGCCTTCGACACCACGCAACGCAAAATCATCGGCGACGTCACCCACACCCTCTCCGTACTTCGCGAAGGCACGAGCCGCATCGTGTTCGACAGCGTGGCCCTGCGCATCGACAGCGTCACGCTCGACGGTAAGCCCGCGCCATACGAGGTGACCGCAACACAGCTCGCCATCAACCTGGCCGCTCCCGCGCGGCGCGGCGAAAGCCACACCATCGAAATCCGCTACAACGGCACGCCCCAGCAGGGCATTTACTTCATCCTGCCGGACAAGGACTATCCCAACAAACCCATTGAAATCTGGACGCAGGGCGAAGCCGAAGATACGCGCTACTACCTGCCCACCTACGATTATCCCAACGACCGCCTGACCACGGATACCTTCCTGACCGTGCCCGCGAGCTGGGAAACCATCTCCAACGGCCGCCTGGAAAGCAAAACGGCCGACGCGAGCGGCCAGATCGTATGGCACTGGGTGCAGGACGCCCCGCTCTCCACCTATCTGATCACCGTCGTCGCCGGGGAACTCGATCGCGTGGACGATACCTGGAATGGCCTGCCGCTCGCCTATTACACTCCGCGCGGAGATCGCGACCGGATTGCGGTCACTTTTGCCGGCACGCACGGCATGCTCGATTTCTTCTCCACCACCTTCGGCGTGGCCTATCCCTGGGCCAAATACGCCCAGGTGACCGTGAACGAGTTCACGGAAGAGGGCATGGAAAACACCAGCGCCACCACGCTCACCACCCAGGCGCTCTTGAATCCCGCACTCGCCGCTGAAGAACCCATGCGCCAGGACGACCTGATCTCCCACGAGATGTCTCACCAGTGGTTCGGCGACCTGGTAACTTGCAAGGACTGGACCAACCTGTGGCTAAACGAGGGTTTCGCGACCCTGGCGGAATATCTGTGGGAGGAACACGCCTACGGCCGCGATGAATCCGACTACACCCGCTGGAACGCCGAGCGCGTCTGGATGCTGGACGAGCGCCTGTTTAGCGTGCCCATCGTCACCTCTAATTTCACCGACTCCATGGAATACGAAGGCAACATTTACGGCAAAGCCGGCCTGGTGCTCTACACCCTGCGTGAGCAATTGGGCGCCGCGGAGTTCTACGCCGGACTGAAGCATTACCTCGAGAAATACCGCGGCCAGAATGTGGTGACCGCCGATCTGGTCCGCTCCCTCGAAGAAGCCACCTTCCACAACGTGGACCGATTCTTCCAGCAGTGGATTTACGGCGCAGGCGCGCCGAACCTGGCGCTCCGCTACACCTACGACGAACGCCAGCACGAAGTGAAGCTGGAGGCGAAGCAGACGCAGAAGATCGAAGGCGCCGTGGGACTGTTCACCCTGCACACCAAAGTCGAAATCGTCACCGCGACCGGCTCGAAGCGCTTCCCCGTGGTGCTCTCTCACGAGAGCGACTCCTTCGCGTTTCCCATGGATGGGGCGCCGCTGCTCGTCCTGTTCGATCCCGGAGACGTTTTGCTCGCCTCCGTCACGTTCGATAAGACACCCAAGGAATGGATGTATCAGTTGCGCCACGCTTCGACCGTACCCGACCGCGCCGATGCCGCTGTGGTGCTGGGAGGAATGAAGAACCAGGAAGCAGTCGTATCCGCCCTCGCCGAGGCTGCCCGGCTCGATCCCTTCTGGGGTGTGCGCCTGCAAGCGCTTACTTCACTGGCGAAACTGGGCGGCGAGCGTGGGCGCGATGCCCTTCTCGCCGCG
>DATFZR010000269.1:0-3364 GCA_035314265.1 Candidatus Acidiferrales bacterium | reverse complement strand
GAATTCACCGCCCTGCGGGAAGCGTACGCAGCGTTCGTAGGTGAGTATCTGGCCGGGCAGATCGCGGCGGGGGATCGCTTGTGGGCGCTGGCCTGGAGCGCGAAGTGGCAGGAGGCGCTCAGCGCCTGGCAACAAATCCCTGCGGATGGCCAGCGGCAGGGCGCGTGGGCCGCGGGGCGGGCCTATGTGGAGACCGGGGATGATCAAAAGGGCATCGAGCAGCTTCGGCTCACCGCCCGGACTGCTCACGACTGGTCGAACGCACGGGGCATCAACGGGGGCAATTTTCTCGCCGGCACGATGGCCCAGTTTTATCTGGGCAGGGCTTACGAGCACGAAGGCAAGAAGGCCGAAGCCATCAACGCGTACCAGGAATTCCTGAACCATTTTGAGAATTCAACGGCGCGGCTGCCGCAAATTGCCGAAGCCCGGGCGGCGCTCAAACGCCTGCTATGACCGTGCCGGCGATCTCCCCGGGGTGATGCGGAACGCCGGCGGGAGGCGCCTTCCAGCAAGGGGTGACGCACACACCCTTGCCGCTCGTAAGGATTGCCGTTAGGATGACGATAAGAAAGACAGGGGACACATGCGCTGCGGAGGGGACCTAGAGCGCGATGAAGGAACATTCTGACTTGCGATCCAGCCCTCGCATTCCTGCGCGCATTGAGGTCCTCATCGAAGGGCACGACCGCGCGCACAAACCCTTCTCCGAGCAAACCACGACCCTGTTGATCAATCACGGGGGCGCGCTGATCGCCCTGTCCGTCGAACTCGACCTGAACGACCGCTTGAACATCACAAACCAGAAGACGGGACAGTCTGCCACGTGCCGCGTGGCCTGGAGAAGCGTGGCGCAATTGAACGGGCGCTGGAGTTACGGAATCGCACTGACGGATGCGCTCGGCGACTTCTGGGAAACGGCGGTGACCGCGCAGTGACGCCCGCCGGCGATTGGCCGCCGCCCACGCTCTCGCTTCGGCGGCTACTGCGGCTTGGGAGCCGCGACCTGCGAGAGACTCTCCACGTGAAACCTCTTGTAGTCTGAGTAACGCGTGATCTGCAGGGCGCGAACCCCTTTCACCAGCAGGAAGCGCACGCCTACGTGCGCCTCCTCGTAAATCGGGAGCCAGACTTCGTTGTTCAGGTAGGCCTGCTCGAAGACGAAGCCCGTGCCCCGCTGCAGGTTGAGCAGCAGGCCGCCGCCAATTTTTGCATCGGAGGTGAAGTAGGCCTCCAGGCGGGCCACGTCGCGCGCGTTTTCGTCCACCCACACCACGCCGGCGAGCTTCTGAACGATGCGCTCGCCCATATTCCGTGGCTTGTAATCGGGGTTGCCCTCGAAATCGAACACGAGCACATCCTGCCCGCGGAAGCGCTCGCGGCGTGGATTGACGAACTGGCTGGTGCGGAGGAAGACGTCGATGCCTACGTCGTCGTCGTCCTTGTCCTTGTCTTCCTTGCCCTCTTCCTTGTTCTTGGCGTCCTTGGCTTCTTTGGCTTCTTTTTTCGCTTCTTTTTTCGCCGCCTGGGCCTGCACTTCCTCGATGCGCTTTTTCACCCGCGCCGCTTCTTTCTTCCGCTCTTCTTCACTCAGGGGCTTGCCGTCCTTCTTCACCTGCGTGGAAATCTCCTCGCCCTCCAGGTAGAAGAACGTGTATTCGGCGGTTTCGTGCTTCTTCACGCGGCCATCGCCTTCGTATTCGGTATTTTCTTCGGCGCGGGTTCCGGCGTAATTCTCCTTCACCTTGTCGATGGCCTTCTGGTTCTCTTCCAACTGCTTGAACAGAACCTTCAGGTCCGGCAGCGGCGCCTGCGACTTTCTGGGGAAATCGAAGACGCGCTCGGCTACCGCTTCGTTTACGGCCACGCGGGTCAGCACGATCCGGCAGGACTCGGCTCCCGTTTGCATATCGATCTGGTGCGGTACCTGGATTCCCGCCTCGGCGCGGTAGTCGCTGTAGAGGATTTCGCGGTTCACGCCGCCCACCGTGGCCGATTCCTTCACCAGCAGGTGGCTCTGCGCGTCGAAATACACCTGCCGCCTGACGCCGGACGCCGTCACCACTTCCAACTGCACGGCGTCCCTGCCCCGCACTGGCGCGGTACCGGCGTAGGCCACCTGCAGCTTGTTCTTCTTGAGGTCGAGCAGGCGCGAGTTGGCGATCTGCGCCGCCGCTTCCATCTCCGCGCCTTCGTCGCCCAGCAGCGTCTCGGGCGGGCCCGGCCGGCGCTCGCGCCATGCGGACTTGCCGTTGTAGGCTTCGATCACGCCCTTATCGCCGTTCACGACCTCGAAGTAGTAGCGGTTCGGAAGTTTTGTCTCGAGGGTGAACGTGCCCGTCATGCCCTCTTGGGCGCCCTCCACCGTTGCCGTGCCTTGCAGAGTCATCGTGCGGACATGCGAGAGCGCCTTCGAGCCGCCCGTGGCCTTTACATACTGCTCCACGATCTTGTGCGCATCCTGCGCCCGGGCCGCCGCCGGAAGCGAAAGCGCGGCCAGCAACGCGAGCCGAAGAGCGACCACCATCCGGGAATTTGCCGAGCAGCTTTGTATGCGCATGGGTTCAGGGATTGGGACGCACGGCGGCACGGAGAAGTTCCCGGCGCGGCTCGGCAGCCCGTTCAAAGCAAATGAGCCCGGCCTACTGCGGGGCCGGCTTCGAGAACACGGCGAGGTCCATGGGAACATTGTTGTGGACGTCGGTGAATTTCACCTGCCAGGTAATCGCGGGGTCGGTGTGCCGCAGCAACGTCGGCACCTGGACGCCATCCACGGCCACATACTCCGAGTAGCGGTGCACCACGGCAACCTCGCCGTCGGGCGTGTCCTGGAAGGAATCGTGCCGCAGGAGCAGCCCGGTTTCCACATCGAAGTAGAACTTCTCCGGACCTTCACCGGGCGGCGTAGCCTCGACCACCCACGCGGGATGGTTCTCTTCCGTAGCCTTTTCGATAATGCGGAGCTGCGGAAAGAGTTCCCGGAAATGCAGTTCGTATTCGAACTGCGCGCCGCGCCGCATCTGGGCGAGTTCCTTGCCGGCCAGGTCCGTGTAGCCGCTCTGCGGGTCGTAGGACCAGCCGGCTTTGCCGTCGAAGGCCTGGATGTACTGCTGCGCATCCGAGATTTTCAGCAGGGAGTAGAAGCGGTCCGGTGAAGCCGTGTCGATCTCCGCTTCCCCAGTGATCTGCCGGGAGGGAATCTCGAACGTGCCTCGCATGCTCCGTGAGGTAATTTTTCGGAGCGCCGGCTCGCCGCCCAGCGCGCGCACGTACCGCGCCAGCACCCAATCGGGCGTGGGCAGTCCGTTGGCGGGCGGATCAGCAGGCGGCTTCTTCGCGGGGCCCGCAGGCGGCGCTGGGGGCG
>DATFZR010000268.1:0-2070 GCA_035314265.1 Candidatus Acidiferrales bacterium | reverse complement strand
CCTCCTGCATCAACAGAACGTAGAAGGCCGGACTCAAAAACCGAATTCGAGCGCTCCGTTTTGGCAACCGGCTCAGGGTTTCAGCAGAACTTTCAGCACGCCCGCCCTTCGCGCCTCGCGGATGGCGTCCGCCGCATCGCGTAGAGGAAATACTCGCGCGATAAGCGGCCGTGGGTCCACCTCGCCGGAGCGAAGCAAGGCCAGCGCCCGCGTGAAAGGCCCGCATCGCGAGCCAACCACCGTCATTTCCTCCACCACAATCGGCCAGGTGGCCACGCGCGCGGTTCCGTGAAACGTGGATTTCAGCACGAGCGTCCCGCGGGGCTCGGTGAGCCGCAGTGCAAGCGCAATACCCTCCGGTGAGCCCGTGGCGTCCACCACGAAGGGAAAGCGCCGCCCATCCTTCTCGGTTCCCACCCCTTCGCCGCGCCGAAGAAGTGCCGTCGAAACGCGGCGTCCGGAGGCCAGCGCGAGTTTTTCTCTGTGGCGTCCGATCAGGGTCACCCGCGCATCGGCGGCCGCGAGCACACGCACGATCAACTGGCCCAATTTGCCATCCCCCAGAACCGCAACCGGCGCGCCTGCTGGGATGCGCACCTGCGCCAGGATCTGGCAGGCCGCGGCCAGCGGCTCGGTGAACACGGCCGACTCATCGGGCACGCCGCCGGGAACGCGATGCAGATTTACCAGCGGCAGCGCCAGGAATTCAGCAAACGCGCCATCCTGATTCACGATGCCGAGCACGCGGCGCCGCGCGCAATGCGTCGGCATGCCGCGCCGGCAGAAAGCGCAGAGGGGGCGCAGGCCCAGGCCGCGGCACCCGATGTTGATTTCGCCTACAACGCGGTCACCGAGCCAGCGGGCCTCCGCGCGGCCTCGCGCTGCGCCCGCGCCGCCACAGCGCACGACCTCGCCCACAAATTCATGGCCCAGCGTCCCCTGAAAATTGTGATAACCACGCAGGATCTCCAGGTCGGTATTGCAGATGCCGGCCAGCCGCACGCGAACGAGCGCCCAACCAGGCGGAACGCGCGGCATGGGGCGCTCTACGAGAACGAGGCGGCGATTTCGGACGCGGGCGGCTATCACGGGGAAGCCTCAGCGCAGGGCGGAGAGAATCGCTTCCAGCACCGCGGATTCGTCTGCCGGTTCCACGGTGCGCAGGTCCAGGACGAGCCGGTCATCTTCAATGCGCGCGATCACTGGCGAAGCGCCTGCTGCCGCCGGCTGGCGTAGCCGCGATTCCATCTCTGTGGCCGACCGCCCCAGGCTGGAGAGCCGCACCAGAAACGTCGGCAGGTGTTGCGCCGGCGTCGAGCCGCCGCCCACCACGGATTCGCCTGCGGCGACCTCGATTTCCGCCTCGCCCGCAGGCAGCCGCGCGGCCAGCGCAGCGGCAAACGCGCGCGCGCGGCCTTCGAGCACCGCAGCAGGCAAGCGAATCATGCGCAGCGTGGGAATTTCATCGAGAGCACCGCGAAGAACGGAAGACAGCGTGGCAGCGAGCGCCGAGATCGTAAGTTTGTCCACGCGCAGCGCGCGATAGAGCGGATTGCGGCGGATGCGCTCAACGAGCACGCGCCGGCCTGCGATGATGCCGGCCTGCGGCCCGCCGAGCAGTTTGTCGCCGCTAAAGGTCACCACGTCCGCGCCAGCGGCGATGCTGGCCTGTGCCAACGGCTCGTCCAACCCATACCGCGCCAGGTCCACCAGGCAGCCGGAGCCCAAATCTTCGTAGACGGGTACGCCGGCGCGTCGGCCCAGCTCCACCAGCTCGGCGAGCGAGGGGCGCCCCGCGAAGCCGACAATGCGGAAATTGGACGGGTGCACGCTCATCAGCAGGCGCGTTTCAGCGCTGATAGCGCCGTCGTAGTCTGCCAGGTGCGTCCGGTTCGTCGTGCCCACTTCCCGCAGCACCGCCCCGCTCGAGGCCATGATGTCGGGAATTCGGAAGCCGTCGCCAATCTCAATCAGTTCCCCGCGGGACACGATCACCTCGCCGCCGCGGGCCAGCGCGTGAAGCACGAGGAAGACTGCGGCTGCGTTGTTGTTCACCACCAGCGCCGCCTC
>DATFZR010000267.1:0-7036 GCA_035314265.1 Candidatus Acidiferrales bacterium | reverse complement strand
CTACGCTGAAGAGCGATCCCGGGTTCGTATCGCTGACTGCCGGCGCGGATGGGATGTTGGAGCCGGGGAAGGCGATGATGCACCACTGAGCGGGCCCGCGTGGGAGCAGACACCCTAGTCGCTTGCCCATGCGAGGGCGGTCCGTAGCCGGCATTCGGGAACGGCCGCAGGCATTCCCCTGCGCTACAGTTGACTACACTTGCTCGGAGTTTTTTACGTAGACGGCGCCGTAGAGTTTGAAGTTGCTGTCCTTCTGAAGTTCAGACCGCTTGACGCGGGCCAGCGTGAAGACGTTTGCGGCGCCCTTCATGTAAGGCGCGGCTACCTCGATCAAAGCGCCGGGACGGTAGGCGTTGGCGCTGAGGAAACTGAGGCCGCCCCGAGAGACATTTTCCACCTGCACAAAATCATCGATTCCAAAGCCGGGTTCGCGAACGCACGCGGTTAGCTTCATCTGCACGCGGTCGTGTTTGCGGGCGCTGCGGCCCGGGTTGGCTTCCGCTACGGACGGGACCTGGGCCGTCCGCGGCGGCTCCGAGAGCTTGCGCTTGTCCGCTGGGGCGTCGTGAGAGGCCAGGTGCCACACGGTGTGCTGCTCGCACCACTTGCAGTGGCGGGTCAGGCTGCGGCTGGACTGGAAGACGTCGCATTCGAGGGTGCCGAGGGAAGCCAATTCGCGGCCCTGGCAGCCATTGCACTCGAGCCAGCGCTGCTGCGAGGGACACGCCACGGCGGCTTCGCCTGCCGGAAAGTTGACGTTCCAGAGCTGGATGCCTGAGTCGAGCAGGGTGATGCCATAGACGCGGGCTTCGGGCCGCGCGCTCACTTCTCCAATAACGCGCGCATGGGCCTCGACGCCGGTGGAGACGTTGCGGACGGTGATCTGCTGCATGGGAGCCAGCCGGTGGGTGAGGATGATGGACGCGCCGTCGCGGCAGAGCACCTGCGTCTGCGTGACTTCCATGAAATCCCGGCCGGTAATCTCCGTGCCAAAGACCTGAATGGGCATGGCGATGGAGATTCTTTCGCCCTGCCGCTCGTGCTGTGACTTCATTGATCTACCTCCGGTTGCTCCGCCCCGCGGGAAACAGGCTTTCCAGGGCCGGTAACCAGACTTACTGGGGAGCGCGGCCTCGAACTGCCTGCCCGCTCCGACACGGGCTGACGGGTTTCCGTACTACGGCCGTTATGAGAAGGCTAGAGCCGGAGAGGCACAGGGACAATGGGACGACCGTACTGGACAGCTGGCCCAGAGTACCAACGACCGGGCGGGGCAGGGCCGGTTTCCGGGGCAGGCCAGTTTCCGGGGAGAAACATGAGGGCAACTTTCCAGCTGGAAGCGGGTTTGTAGGAGTGAAAATGTGTGAGCAGGGAGACCGCCGCCCAGGCGTGTCGAGGCGAGAGGGTGAAGCGTTCCAGAACGGCACAGGAGATATAAAAACCATGCGTTCCATCAGGTTCCTTGGATTCCTTCTAATAGGAGTGATGATCCTGGCGATGCCGACGGCGTCGCAGGCGCAGGTGGCGGTGGGCATTTCGGTGCGTATCGGCCCGCCGGCAATTCCCGTGTATGCGCAGCCGGTGATTCCGGCGCCCGGGTATCTCTGGACGCCGGGCTATTGGGCGTACGGGCCGGGCGGATACTACTGGGTTCCGGGAACGTGGGTGCAGCCGCCGGTGGTGGGCGTGCTGTGGACTCCGGGCTACTGGGGCTTCGTGAACGGCGCGTACTTGTGGCACGGGGGATACTGGGGCCCGCACGTGGGATTCTATGGCGGGATCAACTACGGGTACGGGTATGGGGGCGTGGGTTTTGCCGGGGGATATTGGAGAGGCGGAGCCTACTACTACAACCGGAATGTGTCCAACGTGAATACGACGGTGATCCACAACACGTACAACACGACGGTGGTGAATAATAATGTGAACCGGACGAGCTTCAACGGCGGCACGGGCGGAACGACGGCAAGGCCGACGACGGGCGAACTGGCGGCGCAGCGCGAGCAGCACATCGCTCCCACGACTCTGCAGGCACAGCACGAACGTACGGCGAGCACGAACCGCGCGCTCTTCGCGTCGACGAATCACGGGCAGCCGTCGATTGCAGCGACGGCGCGGCCCGGCGCGTTCAAAGGCGAAGGGGTAGTGGCGGCACGGCCGGCGACGGCAACGACGACGCCGGGGGCGAACAACCGCTCGGCCGTGAACGCGGGCGCGAACGCCGGCACCAATCAGAGGGGCACAACGTCGTATGCGGCGCGGCCTCAGGTGCAGAATCAGGGTCAGCCGCGCGGGGCCCAGCAGCCTGGGCAACCGGGACAGCCGCATCCGACGACTGAAGCGCACGAGCAGCAACAACATCAGGGGCAGGAGCACCAGCAGCGGCAAGAACAGCATCAGAAGGCTGAACCAAAAGAGCACTCGGGAGGCAAACCGGGTCGCTAGACGCATTCCAGAATCGGCGGTAGCGGGAGGCCGGGTGTTCGCGCCCGGCCTCTTTTTGTTTGTATTTCGCGGGAAACCGATCACTTGAAAAGGAGGTGGAACGCCGCTAGGATAGCCGGGCGCAATCGGGCGGTGTGGACCCAATGCGGGGCGCAAGCCGGTTGGGGAGGAGCCAATGAGAAATCACAAAGCCATTTGGGGACTCGCTGGAGTGCTCTGCGCGCTGGTGTGGGGCGTTCGGGTGGGACAGGCGCAGGAGAAAGCTGCAACAGCAGCCCCGGCCGCGGCGCGGGTGTATATGGTTGTGACAAACGAGGCGCAACGCGGCAATGAGGTGCCGACACTCGCGACAAAAGACGTAAGAGTGAAGCTGGGGAAGAACACGGTGCAGGTGAACCAGTTGATTCCTGCACGCGGGGATAACGCTGCGTTGCAATTGATCATCCTGATTGACGACACGCTGGACCCTTCGATTGGAACGAACCTGAACGATCTGCGGGATTTCATCAGTGCGCAGCCAAAGACGACGGCGATCGGGATTGCTTACATGTCCAACACAACGATCAGCGTCGCGCAGAACTTCACGCAAGACCATGAAGCGGCCGCGAAGGCGGTGCGACTGCCGCGGGGAGGACTGTCGGCAATGGACAGCCCCTATTTGTCTCTGATCAGTCTGGTGAAGGGCTGGCCTCAACAGAAAATCCGGCGAGAAGTACTTCTGATCACAGACGGAATCGACCGGTTGCGGGGCGAGACGCCCACGCGGTCACAGCTGGGCCCGTTCCTGGGGCCGACGTACCACAGTCTTCCAACGATCAGCGCAGACGTGGATTCCGCCAGCACGGTGAGCCAGAAGGCGGGCACGATCGTGCATGCCTTCTATGCCGTTGGAGTGGGCCGGAGCGCACGTAGCACCTGGGACCGGGAGACGGGGCTTTCGGGAATTACGAAACTGGCGCAGGAAACGGGCGGGGAATGCTTCTCGCTGGGAACGACGAATGCGATCAGCTTCAAGCCGTACCTGGAGCAGCTGCAACGGCTTCTGGACAACCAGTATTACCTCGTGTTCCAGGCGGGTCCGGAAAAGAAGAGCACTCTGCGGCCCGTGAAGATCTCGACGGAAGTGCCGAATTCGGAAATCTCGGCAGCTGATAACGTGTGGGTGTCCGTGGAAACGGCCCAGAAAAAGTAGCCGGGAAGGAATCGAGAGGCGTGCAGCGCGGCGGGCCTGTGCGTCCAAGAGCGATGTTTGCGGGAGGCGGAGGGTGGTGGTAACCTCTCGCGCAGCAGCGGGGGACCGTCTGACCAGCCCAATGTGGTGGTGAAGCTTTTTTCGTCGAGTTGTCTCAGGAAAGGCAGGAAAAACCGTGCGTATGAAACCAGCACTCCAGTCCCTGCGAGTTTTTGTCGCTATGCTCTGCGGGCTTGGCCTCGCATTCTGGAACCCTGACGGGTATGCGTATCCACGATCTCAGGACGCGTCGCAACAGGCGCCGGACGCCAAGATTCCTCCCGACCAACTGGACTCACTGGTGGCGCCGGTCGCACTGTATCCGGACCCGCTGCTGGCGCAAGTACTCGCTGCGTCCACCTATCCTCTGGAGATTATCCAGCTCCAGCAATGGATGACGGCAAACCCCGGCCTGAAAGACAAGGCCCTCGCGGATGCGGTTGCGAAGCAGAACTGGGACCCGAGCGTCCAGGGCCTCGCAGGGCTTCCTGACGTTGTGAAGAGGCTGGCGGACGACGTCAAGTGGACGACGGACCTCGGAAACGCTTTCCTGGCGCAGCAGAACGACGTGATGGACGCGGTGCAGCGGATGCGCGCGAAGGCGCAGGGTCAAGGGAACCTGAAATCGAGCGAGCAGGTGAAGGTGGAAACACAGACTGTGGAAAGCAAGCAGGTCATCGTGATCCAGCAGTCCAATCCGCAGATCGTTTACGTTCCGAGCTACAACCCGGTTGTGGTATACGGCCCGCCGGTCTATCCCTATCCGCCGATCTACTATCCTCCGCCAGGCGCGTACGTCGCGGGGATGGCCATCTCGTTCGGCGTCGGAGTGGCGATGGGCGCGATGTGGTCAGGGGGCTGGGGCTATAACTGCGGATGGCACGGCGGGAACAACAACATCACGATCAACAACAACAACAATTTCAATCGCAACACGAACATCAACGGCGGGAACCGCAACAACATCAACAATGGAAATCGCCCCTCGCAACAGCCAAACCGCGGAGGGAACAGCAACTGGCAGCACAACCCGCAACACCGTGGTGGCACACCCTATTCCAACAAAGCCACGGCGAATAAGTTCGGCGGGACGACGACAGGAGCCTCGGCCTCCCAAAGGCAGGCGAGCGCACGTCAGAACATAGGACAGGGACGAGCCGGCGGGCAGCAGTTTGGCGGGCCCGACCGCGGCGGACAGGGCAACGCCGGCGCCGGCAATCGCGGCGGGCAAGGCAACATCGGTGGCGGCAATCGTGCGGGCGAAGGTGCCGGGGCTGGGAACCGGGGCGCGGGCGGCCAGGGGAATCTCGGCGGAGGCAATCGCGGAGGAGCCGGCGGAGGCGATCGCGTCGGCAACCGGAGCGTACCGCAGACCAGCGGAGGATCGCACGGTGGCGGAGCATTCGGCGGCGGCAGTGGGGGCTACAGTAAAGGCGGCGCCCAGGCCGCCAGTTCTCGTGGTTCGTCCAGCATGGGCAATTCCCGCGGCGGTGGTGGCGGCGGGCGGAAGAGGTAGACAACCATGACTAAGGAAAAGCACATGAGAACCAACGCATCGAAAACCGCTCTCCGGAACATGTTTCTGGCCGCCGTTCTATCCAGCCTGTGCTGCGCGCTTGCAGTACCCAGCCATGCGCAGACACCGACGCAGCCCCCGAAGCCGAAGCCGGCGACTGTAGCGACGCCGCCTGCTGGCGAAACAGGATTCGCTACGCCGAAAGCGGCTGCCGACGCACTGATTCAGGCGGCGGACCAATTCGACCAAGCTGCCCTGAGGGAGATTCTCGGCCCTGCAGGTGAGGAACTGGTGTCCTCGAAGGACCCGGTCGCGGATAAGAATCACGCGGCGGCCTTTGCGGTTCGCGCCAAGGAGAAGAACTCGGTGGCCGTGGATCCCAAGAATCCAAATCGCGCCACGATATCGATAGGCGCAGAAGATTGGCCTCTCCCGATCCCGATCGTGAGGATCGGCACGAAGTGGTATTTCGACACCAAGGCTGGGGCGCACGAGGTGGTAGCCCGGCGAATCGGTGAGAACGAACTGGACGCCATCACAGTGTGCCGGGGTTACGTGGATGCCCAGATAGAGTACGCGTTGGAGACGCACGACGACGCCGGGCCGAAGCAGTACGCACAAAAGATCATCAGCACTCCGGGAAAGCACGACGGACTCGCCTGGAAGAACGACGACGGGACCTGGGGAGGGCCGGTCGGCGAGGCGGTGGCGAAGGCGATCGAACAGGGCTATTCAGGTAAAGTCGAGCCGTATCACGGCTATTACTTCAAGATTCTCAAAGGGCAAGGCCCGGCGGCGCCACTGGGCCAGTTGGACTATGTGATCCAGGGAGCGATGATCGGGGGCTTTGCCCTGATCGCAGCGCCTGCCGAGTACGGAGTCACGGGCATTCAGACTTTCATCGTGAGCTACAACGGCATCGTCTACCAAAAAGACCTGGGGCCGGACACGCTGAAGATCGCGAAAGACATGGAGCGTTACAATCCGGACAAGACCTGGAAGCGCACGGACGACGAGTGGTAGGCCGGGCGACCGTTCACTGGTCACGCTTGGGATCGTAGCGTCGTAACGGCTGCTGCGTTCCGAAGTGCGTTTCAAAGTGCGTTCCAAGGACTGGTCGCAAGAGGAGGTAGCCGGGATTGGCACGGCGCGGAACGAACCGGCCGGCCACGTTTCGGCCGCCTTGCATCCCTGAAGCTTCAGGAAAACAGGAGCGTCCGCATGAGCCACGAGCTTCCCACCGTATACCTGGCACGGCACGGCGAGACGGCGTGGACTCTCTCCGGCCAGCACACCGGGCGCACTGACCTGCCTCTAACCGACCACGGGGAACAAAACGCGCTGGCGCTGGGCGAACGGCTGAAGGGGATGACGTTTGCGAAGGTGTGGACGAGCCCCTTGCAGCGCGCACGAAAGACGTGCGAGCTGGCCGGGTTTGGCGGGCGCGCGGAAGTGGATCAAGACCTGCTGGAGTGGGACTACGGGAAGTACGAGGGCGTTACCAGCGCGGACATCCGCAAGGAGAACCCGGACTGGGATTTGTTCACGCAAGGATGCCCGGGAGGCGAGTCGCCGGCGCAGATTTCCGCGCGCGCGGATCACGTGGTGAGCCGCGTGCGCGCCGCGGGCGGCAACGTGCTGTTGTTTTCCAGCGGGCACATCCTGCGCGTGGTGGCGGGGCGGTGGGCCGGGAAAGAGCCGACGGACATGAGCCGCTACCTGATTCTGAGCACGGCAAGCCTGAGCGAGCTGAGCTACGAGGGGCACCTGTCGCGCCCGGGCATCAAGCTGTGGAATTGCACGACGCATGTGCGGTAGGCGCGCCGGAACTGGCGAAAATTTCA
>DATFZR010000266.1:0-4366 GCA_035314265.1 Candidatus Acidiferrales bacterium | reverse complement strand
AACGATACGAATTCGTTCCGCTGAGCCAAATCTCGCCCGATTTCCAGCATGCCGTGATCGCCGCGGAAGACGCGAGCTTCTACCAGCATCATGGATTCGACTGGGACGCGATCGAAATCGCTGCGGAACACGACATCGAAGGCGGCCGCATTCGCGGCGGCTCCACCCTGACCCAGCAACTGGTTAAAAACCTGTTCTTCGGAACCGGCCGCTCCATCCTCCGCAAGGCCGCCGAGTTCACACTCGTCCCCGTGGCCGAATTGGTCCTCGGCAAGCAACGCATCTTGGAGCTCTACCTCAACGTGGTCGAATGGGGCCCTGGCGTCTACGGTGCGGAGGCGGCGTGCCGTTACTACTACCAGACGTCAGCGCGGAGTCTCGACCGGCAACAGGCGGCCCAACTCGCTGCAATTCTGCCGTTGCCCCTGAAGCGGCGGCCCGATCGCATGAATCACTATAGCGAAATCATCCTGGAGCGGATGCGCCAGATGGGTTGGTGATCGCATGGCACGTTGCTGGCGAGTCTGGCGCAAACGGGGCAGGGAATCATAAACCCGCCAGAACAGGCCGCGAGACATATTGGCTCTTCCCACCGGCCATCACGGGTGTACATTGGTAGTGCGAGGGAGACAATGCTTCCGCTCCAAGTCCAGGCCCAGAGTCATGTGCCTCTCTATGTCCAGATCCGCGATCAGCTTCGCGCCATGGTCCACACGGGCGAGCTGCGTCCCGGCGACCGCATTCCCGCCAGCCGCGAACTCGCCCACTCGCTCGGCGTCCACCGCACCACGGTCGCCAACGCCTACGCCGAACTCGAATCCGAAGGCCTGATTCAGGGCCACGTCGGCCGCGGCACATTTATTCGCCGTGATCCCTCGGGAGAATCCTCCACCGGCGCCACCAACGGCGGCTCGAATGGCCACAAGGGTTTCACCCCCGTGCCTCCCAACCTCGGCAACGGAACCCTCCGCTGGGAATCCCTGTTCGCCGACGAGCGCGGAGAAGAAGCCCTCAGCCGCATTTATCCCGATGGAGCGGGCGGAGCCATTTCCCTGGTCGCCGCCAAGCCGGCCGAAGAGTTCTTTCCCCTCGAAGAGTTGCGCTCCTGCGTTCAGGCGGTTCTAAAAACCTCCGGTGCTGAAATCCTGCAGCTCGGCTCCTCCGATGGCTACGAGCCGCTGAAGCGCGAACTCCTGGCCCAGCTCGCCCGCGAAGGCCTGCGCCTGAAGACGGAACAACTCCTCATCACCGCCGGCGTCCAGCAGTCGCTCGACCTCCTGTGCAAAGCCTTTCTCCGGCCGGGCGACGCCGTGGTCCTCGAAGACCCCACCTATCCGGGTTCCATGACCGTATTCGCCACCGCTCGCGTGCGCTGCCTGGGCGTTCCCGTGCGCACCGCTGCCGGCGCGCCCGTGGGAATCGATCTCGAGGGCGTCGAAGCCGCTCTCGCCCAGAATCGCGTCAAGTTCGTGCTCGTCACTCCCGATTGCCAGAACCCCACCGGCGCCACCATGCCCATCGAGTCCCGCCGGCGCCTGCTCGATCTCGCCGCGCGACATCAGGTGGCCGTCGTCGAAGACTGCATCTACTCGCGCCTCCGCTTTGCCGGCCAGCGCATGCCCTCCCTGCGCGCCCTCGATCGCCACGGCATCGTCATCCAGATTGATAGCTTCTCGAAAATCGCCTTCCCCGGATTGCGCGTCGGCTGGTGCATCGCCCCGGAAAACGTGATTGAACGCCTGCGGCTCGTCAAGCAGGCCACTGACTTGCATACAGACCAGCTCGCCCAGGCCACCCTCGCGGAATTTACGCGCCGTGGCGGCCTCGAGCGTCATCTGAAGAAGATGCGCCGCGTCTATGCCGGCCGGGCCGAGGCCCTGTTCCGCGCCCTCGAAAAACACATGCCCGAAGGCACTGAGTGGACGCGCCCGGAAGGCGGCATGTGCGTGTGGGTCACTCTCCCCGCGGGTTATGATGCCAGCGAGCTGCTGATCCACGCCCGCGAGAAGGGCGTGCTCTTCGCCCCAGGCCGTTATTTCTACGTGCAGACGCCACGGCCAAACGTCTTCCGCCTGGGCTTCGCCAGCCTCGACGAAAGAAAGATCGCCCGCGGCGTCGAAATCCTGGGCAGCGTTCTCCACGAGGAGATGCGCAAGCGCCAGCGCGGCGGCTGGCGCCGCAACGAAGCCCGCGTAGCCCTGGTGTAGCGAGTCTTCGCGATTTTCGAATTTCGAGTTTCGCCTGTAGCCGACGAGAGTCCATGACCGAAAAGACACAAGCAGCGAGCCCTGAAGCAGTTGTGCAGCCCAAGCCGCCCAATCTCTGTTTCGGCTGCGGCAAAGCCAACGCCTCCGGCATGCAGCTCGACTTCACTCGCGACGAGACCACAAAAAAGGTCTCCGGCGACTTCGTCCTGGACGCCCGCTATCAGGGCGCCCCAGGCATCGCCCACGGCGGCATCGTCGCCACCGTTCTGGACGAGGCGCTGAGCAAAGTCTCGCGCTTCTACGGCGTCAGCGCCGTCACCGCCTCTCTCAACGTGGAGTACCTCAAGCCCGTCCGCATCGGCCAGCCCATCCACGTCGAGGCCTGGCTCGAGCGCAGCCAAGGGCGGCAGTTCTATTACGTAGGCGAAATTCGCGGCGCGGATGGCAAGGTGCTCGCCCGCGCCAACGGCAGATTCGTAGCGGTGGATGTGCAGAAACTCCTGCGCGGCGGGGGTTTCGAACCAGTCAATTCCAAGGAGAACGGACAATGAGTTTGCTCAATGACAACACCTGGCGTGTAAAAGTAGGCCTCGCGGAAATGCTCAAGGGCGGCGTCATCATGGACGTCACCACCGCCCAACAGGCCGAGATTGCAGAGAAGGCCGGCGCGTGCGCCGTCATGGCGCTCGAGCGCGTCCCGGCCGACATCCGCAAGGAAGGCGGCGTCGCCCGCATGGCCGCCCCCAAGATCATCCGCGAAATCATGGCCGCGGTATCCATTCCCGTGATGGCCAAAGTGCGCATCGGCCATTTTGCCGAGGCCCAGGTGCTCGAAGCCCTCGAAGTGGACTTCATAGACGAAAGCGAAGTCCTCACCCCCGCCGATGAAGAGCACCACGTCTGGAAACACGGCTTTAAAGTCCCGTTCGTCTGCGGCGCCCGCAATCTGGGCGAAGCCCTCCGCCGCATCGGCGAAGGCGCCTCCATGATGCGCACCAAGGGCGAGGCCGGCTCCGGCAACATCGTGGAAGCCGTGCGCCACATGCGCGCCATCGTCGACGACATGCGTCGCCTCACCACACTGGGCCAGGAGCAGCTCATGCACGAAGCCAAGACCCTCGGCGCCCCGCTCGATCTCGTCGAGTACGTGGCCAGGAACGGCAAGCTGCCCGTCCCGAATTTCTCCGCCGGCGGCATAGCCACCCCCGCGGACGCTGCCCTGGTCATGCAGCTCGGCGCCGAAGCCGTTTTCGTCGGTTCCGGCATCTTCAAATCCGCCGACCCCGACGTTCGCGCCCGCGCCATAGTAAAAGCCACCACGCATTACAAGGACGCGAAGGTTGTCCTCGAAGCCTCCGAAGAGTTGGGAGAAGCCATGCGCGGCATTGACATTCGCCAGCTCGACGAAAAGGAGCTGCTCCAGACGCGCGGCTGGTAGCGGATCGCTCGCAGGGCACGGCGCCGCCGTGCCCTCGCTCCTCATCCTGTCTCGCTTTTGGTGCATCTATGACCGTTGGCATACTCGCAGTCCAGGGCGACTTCGAAGCGCATCGCAAGATGCTCGAAAGCCTGGGTGTCTCCGCCCGCGAAGTCAGGCGCGTCGCCGATCTCGACGGCCTGCACGCCCTGGTCCTGCCCGGCGGCGAAAGCACCACGCAGCTTAAATTCCTGCAAAATGAAGGACTGGCCCATGCCCTCGGAAAGTTCGCGGAGCAGGGCGGCGCGCTGTTCGGCACCTGCGCGGGAGCCATTCTCCTCGCCAAAGACGTGCAAAATCCGCCGCAAGCCTCCCTCGGCCTTCTCGATGTCACCGTCCTGCGCAACGGCTACGGCCGCCAACTCGCCAGCGAAGTCCGCTTCGGACCTTCCCAGTTGAAGCAGGCCCCACTCGAAATGGTCTTCATCCGCGCCCCCATCATCGAACGCACCGGGCGCGACGTCCAGATTCTTGCAGAAGACCGCGGCCGGCCCGTCCTGGTCCGCCAGGCGCGCATCCTGGCCGCAACCTTTCATCCGGAGTTGACAGACGACCCCTCGGTGCATCATTACTTCCTGGAGATGGTGGGCGAGCGGGCTTGGGCAGCCTGAACATGGCTCCAAAACGCGTTTTGTTTGTCTGCGTCGGCAATTCCTGCCGCAGCCAGATGGCTGAGGCGCTC
>DATFZR010000265.1:0-8393 GCA_035314265.1 Candidatus Acidiferrales bacterium | reverse complement strand
GCGGAAGCACAATGGCGAAGGAAAAATTCGAGCGGAATAAGCCGCACGTCAACATCGGGACGATTGGTCACATCGACCATGGAAAGACGACGTTGACGGCGGCGATCACGAAGGTGTTGTCGAAGCACAACCCGAAGGTGGCGTTCCGTGCGTTCGATTCAATTGATAACGCGCCGGAAGAGCGGGAGCGCGGGATCACGATCGCGGTGGCGCACGTGGAGTACGAGACGACGAACCGTCACTACGCGCACATCGATTGCCCGGGGCACGCGGACTACATCAAGAACATGATCACCGGGGCGGCGCAGATGGACGGGGCGATCCTGGTGGTGGCGGCGACGGACGGGCCGATGCCGCAGACGCGGGAGCACATTCTGCTGGCGCGCCAGGTGGGCGTGCCGTACATCGTGGTGTTCCTGAACAAGTGCGACGCGGTTGAGGATCCGGAGCTGCTGGAGTTGGTGGAGCTGGAAGTGCGGGAATTGCTGAAGATGTACCAGTTTCCGGGGGACGAAGTGCCGGTGGTTCGCGGGTCGGCGCTGGGTGCGTTGAACGGGGAAGAGAAGTGGGAGAAGACGGTATTGGAGTTGATGGAGGCGGTGGACAAGGCGGTGCCGCTGCCGGTGCGGGATGTGGACAAGCCGTTCGCGATGCCGATTGAGGATATTTTCTCGATCTCGGGGCGCGGAACGGTGGTGACGGGAAGGATCGAACGGGGGAAGGTGAAGGTCGGCGAGGAAATCGAGATTGTGGGATTCCGGGACACGCAGAAGAAGATCGTGACGGGCGTGGAGATGTTCCGGAAGCTGCTGGACGAGGGGATGGCTGGGGATAACGTGGGACTGCTGCTGCGCGGGACGGAGAAAGAAGATGTGGAGCGGGGGCAGGTGGTGTGCAAGCCGGGGTCGATCACGCCGCACCGGAAGTTCAAGGCGGAGGCGTACATTTTGACGAAGGAAGAGGGGGGGCGGCACACGCCGTTCTTCACGGGGTACCGGCCGCAGTTTTATTTTCGGACGACGGACGTGACGGGAGACGTGGCGCTGTCGGAAGGGGTGGAGATGGTGATGCCAGGGGATAACGCGACGGTGTCGATCGAGCTGATCACGCCGGTAGCGCTCGAGAAGGGGCTGCGGTTCGCGATTCGCGAAGGCGGCCACACGGTAGGCGCCGGCGCCGTGGTCGAGATCATCGAGTAGCCATGTCAGCCGGAGAGAAAATTCGCATTCGTCTGAAGGCCTACGATCACCGCGTGCTGGACCAGTCCACGCGCGACATCGTGGAGACGGCGCGCCGCACCGGCGCCAACGTGGCCGGGCCGATCCCGCTGCCCACGACGATCAACCGCTGGACCGTGCTGCGTTCGCCGCACGTGGACAAGAAGTCGCGCGAGCAGTTTGAGATGCGCACGCACAAGAGGCTGATCGACATCCTGGAGCCGACGCCGGACACGGTGGACGCCCTGATGAAGCTGGACCTGCCGCCGGGCGTGGACGTCGAGATCAAGGCGTTCGGCCGCGAGCACGGAGTGAAATGATGGCAGTGGACGGCATTCTCGGAATCAAGCTGGGCATGACCCAGATCTACGCGGCGGATGGCGCGGCCATCCCCTGCACGGTGATGCAGGCGGGCCCGTGCGTGGTGGTGCAGCGGCGCACGGCGCAGACCGACGGCTACGAGGCCGTGCAACTGGGCCTGGTGGAATTCGTCAAGCCGCAGCGCGTGAGCAAACCGATGGCCGGGCACTTCAAGAAGGCCGACGTGGCCCCGATGCGGTTTCTGGGCGAGGTGCGGCTGGAGGATTCGAACGCGGAGACGAAAGTCGGCGACCGCGTGCTGGCGGACAGTTTTACGGTGGGCGAATACGTGGACGTGAGCGGCATCAGCAAGGGCAAGGGCTTTGCGGGCGGCGTGAAGCGCTGGCATTACCGCGGCGGCGACAATACGCACGGCTCGATGCACCACCGGGCGCCGGGCGGAATCGGCGGCAGCTCGTTCCCCTCGCGCGTCTGGCCGGGACAGCATTTCCCGGGGCACATGGGGAACCAGCGGCAGACGTCGCGAAACCTGAAAGTGGTGAAAGTGGACGCAGAGGAAAATCTCCTGCTGGTGTGCGGCGCGGTGCCGGGCCCGGCGGGGAGTTACGTGTTCATCAAGCGGGCCAGGGCCTCGAAGTAGGTTTCGAGAAAACAGAGGACGGAAACATCATGCCGGTCGTGGATGTAATCAATTTGGAAGGCCAGACAGTGGGCCAGGTGACGCTGTCAGACGCCGTGTTTGCCGCGGAAGTGAACCCGCACATTCTGCACGAGGCGGTTCGCTGGCAGCAGGCGGGCGAGCGCGCGGGAACGCACAAGACCAAGGTGCGCTCCGAAGTGCGCGGCTCGGGCAAAAAGCTGTGGAAGCAGAAGGGCACGGGACGCGCCCGCATGGGCTCGGTCCGTTCGCCAATCTGGCGGCACGGCGGCACGGTACACGGGCCGCAACCGCGCAGCTACAGCTACCGGCTGCCGCGGAAGATGCTGCTGGGCGCGCTGCGTTCGGCGCTCTCGGCCAAGCTGGCCGCGGACAAAATGACCGTGGTGGAGGGCTGGGCGATCGAGTCGCACAAGACCAAGGGATTCCGCCTGGCCATGGCCAAGCTCGACAAGGGCAGCAAGCACACGCTCGTTGTCGAGGCGCCTGGCAACCGCAATCTGGAGCTGGCGGGACGCAACCTGGCGAATTTTGTGATGGTGCAGCCGCGCAACCTGCGGCCGTACGACCTGCTGCGCTGCGACCGCGTGTTCGTATCGCGCGAAACGGCGCTGCGGCTCTCCGCATCGCTCGAGCCCAGGGCCCGCGCGCCGCGGGCGGGGAAGGAATAGGCCATGTCGGAAACCGCATTCCAGATTATCCGGCGCCCGATCATCACGGAAAAAGGCCTGGCCGTGAAGGAAACGCTGCAAACGGTGGTGTTTGAGGTGTCGCGCACGGCCACCAAGACGCAGATCAAAGAAGCGGTGCAGACGATTTTCAAGGTGAAAGTGGATTCGGTGCGCACGGCCCAGTTCCACGGCAAGATGCGGCGCCGCGGGCGCGCCGAAGGCTACCGGCCGGACTGGAAGAAGGCGTACGTAAGGCTGGCAGACGGCGAAAAAATGATCGAATACGGGGAGAACCTGTAACCCCGTTCTGCGGGGCGCGAGGAAAACATGGCGCTCAAATCATACAAACCATACACAAAATCACGGCGGTACCTGACCGCGCTCGATAAGGCGGACATCACCAAGGAGACGCCGGAGAAGGCGCTACTCGAGCCGCGGCCACGCTCGGGCGGGCGCAACTCGCACGGCGAGGTGACCATCTGGCACCGCGGCGGCGGCCACAAGCGGATGTATCGCGTGGTGGACTTCCGGCGCGACAAGACGGGGATCCCCGCAAAGGTCGCGGCGATCGAGTACGACCCGAATCGTTCCGCGCTTCTCGCGCTGCTGCATTATGCGGACGGGGAGAAGCGCTACATTTTGCATCCGGTAGGGCTGCAGGTGGGCATGACCATAACCACCGGCCCGGGCGCCGACATTCTTCCGGGAAATGCGATGTCGATACGGCACATTCCGCCGGGCACGCCGATCCATAACCTGGAGCTGTTTCCGGGCAAGGGCGGGCAGGTGGTGCGCTCGGCGGGCTCGTCGGCGCAGTTGCTCTCGAAAGAGGGCGACAAGGCGCTGATCAAGCTGCCCTCGGGCGAGGTGCGGCACTTTCACGTGGACTGCATGGCCACGATCGGCCAGGTGGGCAATCTGGATCACGAAAACATCACGTACGGGAAGGCCGGGCGCACGCGCTGGATGGGACGGCGCCCGACGGTACGCGGCGTGGCCATGAATCCGGTAGATCATCCGCACGGCGGCGGTGAAGGGCGCGTGAAGGGCAATCACCCGCAGACGCCGTGGGGATTCCCGACGTTGGGAGCGAAGACGCGGCGGCGTAAGCCGTCGGACAAGTACATCGTCAGCAGGAGGAAGCCGTAGGAACGGTGTCTGGCGGGCCGCCGAGCGTTCCGGCGGAAAATTTCGGATGGGCCCGGCGCGGCGGGTAACCATGGAAGGACTGGCAATGACAGCTACACGTACGTCACGGACGGCCACAGGCCGGCCGAGGGTACACAAGTCGAAAGCGGCAGCGCGTCCGGCCAAGCCCGTCAAGGCGGCCACACGGCCGGCGCCCGCGCCGCCGGAGCAGGTGCTGTACCGGTTCTGCAAACCGGGATGGGCCGTGGTGGTGGAGAAAGTGGCCACGGCGCTGGGCACGCGGTTTGTGTGCCCGTTCTGTCCCGTATCGCACCGCGTCCCCGGACCGGTGCGGGGTTTCCGTAAAATGCGCCGCGCGCAGTGGATCAAACTGCGCCGAGTAACGGAGTAAGCATGCCGAGGTCTTTGAAAAAAGGGCCGTTCGTTGACGGCCACCTGAGGGTAAAGGTGGACGCGCTGAACGCCCGCAACGAAAAGAAAGTGATCAAGACGTGGTCGCGCCGCTCGACCATCCTGCCGGAGATGGTGGGGCACACCCTCGCGGTGCATAACGGGAAGAAATTCATTCCCGTGTACGTCACCGAGCAGATGGTCGGCCACAAGCTGGGAGAATTCGCGCCCACGCGGTCGTTCAAGGGACACGCCGTAAAGGCAGCGCTCGAACGGGCCGCAGGCGTGGCGCCGGGCGCCGCAGCTCCCGGGGCTGCAGGCGGCGGCGCGGCACCGGCAGCGCCGGCCAAGAGTTAAGGATCAAGGACAGAGACGAAATGGCAACGCAACCGATAATTCCGCAGGCGATCGAGGGCCGGTCAATCGTCCGTTACTCCCGCGTCTCGCCGCAAAAGGCGCGGCTGGTGATGGACCTGATCCGGGGCCAGGGGGCCGAACACGCCCTGAACATCCTGCGTTTCACGAAGAAGCGCGTGGCGCACGACATCGAAAAGATCCTGCGCAGCGCGATCGCCAACGCGGAACGCAAGGCGGAAGATTCGGGATCGCAGCTGGACGTGGACCATCTTTACGTTTCCGAGTGTTTCGTGAACGAAGGTTCGCGCTGGAAGCGCGTCCGCCCGGCGCCATTCGGCCGTGCGTTCCGCTACCAGAAGCGCACCAGCCACATCACCGTAACCGTGGCGGAGCGGCATCGCGCCGCGACGCAGCGCCTCGCGGATCTGGCTAATGAGGCGGAACGTTCCAAGGGCGTGCGCGGGGCCGTGCGGCGCGCGGGCAAGGTATTGGGTGGAAAGCCGGTGCCGAAGGCGGCTCCGAAGGCCAAGGATGCCGCGAAGGCTCCGAAGGCCGAGAAGCCGGCGAAGGCCGCAAAGCCGGTTAAGAAAGACCAGGAGTAGGAGGAAGCGTGGGACAGAAGACACACCCGTACGGATTCCGGCTGGGATACAACAAGACCTGGCGCTCACGCTGGTTCGCAGACAAGGACTACGCCGACCTGCTGCATGAAGACATCACGCTGCGCCGCGAGCTGAAGAAGCGGCTGCGTTCGGCGGGCGTCAGCGCGATTGATATCGAGCGCGCCGCAAACAAACTGGTGATCCGCATCGACACGGCCCGGCCCGGCATCATCATCGGCCGCAAGGGCGCGGAAATCGACAAGCTGAAGACCGAAGTGCAGACGCGCACCAAGCGCGAGGTGCACATTGAAATCCAGGAAGTGCACCGTCCGGAGCTGAACGCGCAGCTCGTGGCCGAGTCCATCGCGCTGCAGCTCGAAAAGCGCACGTCATTCCGGCGCGCGATGCGCAAGTCGGTGGATTCCGCGCTGCGGTTCGGCTGCAAGGGAATCAAGGTAAGGGTGGCAGGACGCCTGAACGGCGCGGAAATCGCGCGCAAGGAATGGTACCTGCAGGGCCGCCTGCCGCTCCAGACGCTGCGCGCCGACATCGATTACGGTTTCGCGCAGGCCTATACGACCTACGGAGTGATCGGCGTGAAGTGCTGGATCTACCAGGGCGAGAACGTGCCGCGGCGGCAGTTGGACGATGCACGCGGCGATACACGCGGTGATGTGCGCGGGGCGGGCGATCGTGAGCCCGCGCCGGTGAGATAAAGGTTCCGACACCATGTTGATGCCCAAGAAAGTGAAGTACCGCAAGCAGCAGCGCGGCCGCCGCAGAGGCAAAGCCTGGCGCGGCGGCACGCTGGCGTTCGGCGATTGCGGGCTGAAGGCCATGGAGCCCGCCTGGATCACCAACCGGCAGATCGAGGCGGCGCGCGTGGCCATCTCGCGGTTCCTGAAGCGCGGCGGGAAAATGTGGATTCGCATTTTCCCGGACAAGCCGTTCACCAAGAAGCCGGCGGAAACGCGCATGGGCAAGGGCAAGGGGCTGCCGGAATACTGGGTGGCCGTAGTGAAACCGGGCAGGATCATGTTCGAGCTCGAGGGCCTGGACCCGGCGACCGCGCGCGAGGCCTGCACCGTGGCGGCGCACAAGCTGCCGATTCACACGAAATTCGTCACCCGTTTAGGAGCGGTCTGATGCCAAGCAGCACGGAGAAATTGCGCCAGATGGGCGACCGGGAACTGGAAGTGCACGAGCGCGAGCTTTCCGAGCAGGTGTTTCGCCTGCGCTTCCAGCACGCCACCGGGCAGGCGGAAAGCCTGAAGAAGCTGCGCGTGGTGCGCAAGGACCTGGCGCGGGTAAAGACGCTCCTCGGGGAGCGCAAGCGGAAGGTGACCGATGGAAAATAACGCGCCGCCGACGCCCGAACTGAGGCGCCGGCAATCGAAGACCGGTGTGGTGACCAGCGCCAAGATGTCCAAGACCATCGTGGTGAAGGTGACCCGCAAGGTGCAGCACGCCCTGTACGGCCGCGTGCTGCGCAAGACGAAGAAGCTGTACGCGCACGACGAGCAGGGCGAGGCACGCCTGGGCGACACGGTGCGCATCGTGGAGACGCGGCCGCTTTCGAAGTTGAAGCGCTGGCGGCTGGCCGAAGTACTGACGCGCGCCAAGGGCAGTATCCAGTAACGGAGAACTTCTATGATCCAGATGCGCACATGGCTGACCGTAGCCGACAATTCCGGCGCCCGCCGCCTGACCTGCATTTTGCCGATCGGCGGCGATGCGGGCCTCAAGGCCGGGCTGGGCGACGTGGTGACCGCGTCGGTTAAGGAAGCGTCGCCGGAGAGCCAGGTTAAGAAGGGAAAAGTGGTGAAGTGCGTGATCGTGCGGATGCGCAAGGAACACCGGCGCCGCGACGGCACGTACATCCGCTTTGACGATAACGCCGCGGTGCTGATCAACGACGCGAACGAGCCGGTGGGCACGCGCGTGTTCGGCCCGGTGGCGCGCGAGCTGCGCGAGCGGAAGTTCACCAAGATCGTCTCGCTCGCGCCGGAAGTGTGGTGAGCATGAGCGCAGAGGAAACCAGGCAATGAGCGTTCAAGAACGAGCAAACCGGCGCGAGCCGCGAGTACCCGTGCTGGTCCGCAAGGGTGACATGGTGCGCGTGTTGGCCGGGGACGACCGCGCGGGATTTGCGGCGCGAACGGCGCGTGTTCTAGCCGTGGACCGTAAGTCCGGCAGGGTCACCGTCGAGCACGCGAACATCGTGAAGAAGCATACGAAGCGGAATCCGCAGCAGAACGTGCAGGGGGGCGTGGTGGACAAGGAAGCTCCGATCAACGTGTCCAACGTGATGCTGATGTGCCCCTCCTGCGACCGGCCCACGCGCATCGGGCATACCGTGCGCCTGGAAGGCGGCCGCAAGCTGCGCACGCGAGTGTGCAAGCGGTGCGGGGCCACCCTGGACAAGTAGAGGAAGCGGACGACAACGACCATGAAGACGCGTCTCGAAGAAAAATACAAAGCGGAAGTGCTGCCCGCGCTGGCCAAGCGCTTCGGGTACAAGAACATGATGGCGGCGCCGAAGCTGCGCAAGATCACCGTGAACATGGGCATGGGCGAAGCCAGCCAGAACATCAAGCTGCTGGACACGGCGGTGATCGAGCTGGGGCTGATCGCCGGGCAGAAGGCCATGGTCACGCGGGCCAAGAAGTCCATTGCGAACTTCAAGATTCGCAAAGGAATGCCCATCGGCTGCTGCGTAACGCTGCGGGGCGAGAAGATGTACGAATTTCTCGACCGGCTCTGCTCGATCGTGCTGCCCCGGGTGCGCGACTTCAAGGGCCTGCCGGCCAGCTCGTTCGACGGGCGCGGCAATTACACGCTGGGGCTGAAAGACCAGCTCGTGTTTCCGGAAATCGATTACACGCGTGTGGACAAGATCAAGGGGATGAACATCACGCTCACCACCTCCGCGCACACGGACGAAGAGGCGCGCGAGATGCTGAAGATGATGGGCATGCCCTTCCGCACGAAGTCTGAGGAGCGTTAATGGCTAGAACCGCGCAGTTCG
>DATFZR010000264.1:0-3967 GCA_035314265.1 Candidatus Acidiferrales bacterium | reverse complement strand
ATCGACGGCATCCTGCTCGGCGGCGTCTACGCGGTGATTGCGCTGGGCCTCTCGCTGGTGTACGGGGTGGTGGGCATCGTGAATTTCGCGCATGGCGCCTTCCTGACGATCGGCATGTACGTGGCTTGGTTTGCCTGGCGTTATCTCGGACTGGACCCGCTGGCTGGCTCGGTCCTGTCCTTCGGAGTGGTATTCGGGCTCGGTTACCTGGTCCAGCGCACGCTCATCGCTCGTGTGCTCACCGCGCCGCCCGCTGCGCAGATTTTTCTGACCGTGGGCCTGCTGATCGCCATCGAGAATGGCACGCTTCTCCTGTTCGGATCGGATTTCCGCTCTGTGAGCGTGCCCTATCAACTCCAAGGCTACCGCGTCGGCGGCAACTTTTTGAGTGCTCCCTATCTCTACGCGTTCATCAGTGCCATCGTACTGGGCGGAGGTCTTGAGCTGTACCTTGCTAGGTCCTGGACAGGCCGTGCCATCCGCGCCGTCGCACAGGATCCAGTCGCGGCGACGCTTGCCGGCGTGGACACGCGCCGGACCTACGCGCGCGCCTTCGGACTCGGAGTAGCGCTCACCGCCTTCGGCGGCGCCATCATCCTGCCGTACATCACGGTGAGTCCGACGATTGGCGGCCAGTATGTGGTGCTCATGTTTACGGCTGTGGTTCTCGGCGGGCTCGGCAGCGTGAGGGGTGCCCTGGTGGGCGGGTTGGCCGTCGGGATCATCCAGTCCCTGTCTGCGCTTTTCTTTCCCATCCAGCTCCAGAACCTGTTCCTCTTCGTGATCTTTATCGGCGTGCTATCCCTGCGTCCGCAGGGCCTCATCAAGGGGGTGTAAGCAATGCGTCCGGCACTCACTCCAGGTTTCGTACTGTTCGTCCTCTTCGTCGTGGCGGCGGCCCTGCTGCCCTTCGGCCTCGACCCTCGCGGCCACGTGCTGCGGATCGCCGCGATGGCCCTGCTGTTCGCCGCGACCGCGCAGGCCTGGAACATTGTGGGGGGCCTGGCCAACCGGATTTCGCTCGGCCATGCAGGCTTCTTCGGCATTGGCGCCTACACCTCGACGTTGCTGTACCTGAGGCTCGGAATGTCGCCGTGGATCGGACTGGCCGCAGGTGCGGCCCTCGCGGCAATCGCGGCGGCGCTGCTCTCCCTGCCGACCGTCCGGCTCAAGGGTCACTATTTCGCTTTGGCGACGCTCGCATTTGCGCAAGTGCTACGGGTGATCGCCAACTCCTGGGCGGGCCTTACGGGCGGGCCGTTGGGCCTTTCCATCCCGTTCGTGGGCAGCCAGCCGCTGAAATTTTCCTTTCGGACGGTCGCTTCCTACTACTGGATCATCCTTGCTCTTCTGATCTTCTCCTGCGCGGTCTTCCACCTGCTCGCCACCGGCGCGATCGGCTACCGGCTGCGCGCGGTTCGGGAAAATGAGCAGGCCGCCGAGGCCGCCGGTGTGGATACGGCGCGCGTCAAGCTAACGGCGAGCGTGGTTTCGGCGGCGCTCACCGCGGTGTGCGGGACGGTGTTCGCACAGTTCACCTACTACTTCGATCCGGACTCGATCTTCTCACTGCCGGGCATCTCGGTGCGCATGGCCATGATTGTGATCGTCGGCGGACTCGGCACGCTCGGCGGACCGATCCTGGGCGCAGTTTTCCTCATCCCGCTGGAGGAAGCGTGCAATGCCGCGCTCTCCTCCAAGGCGGCCGGCCTCTCGCAGATCACCTTTGCCGTGATCCTGATGGCTGCAATCCTGATCCAGCCGCGCGGCATCATGGCGTTCTGGCCGAAACGCTGGAGCGCCGGCGCCAGGACGAGCGCGGAACGGAAGAGCCAATGAGCACGCATTCCGCAATGTTGCTGCAGGCTGAATCCATCGCCGTCACCTTTGGAGGCCTGAAGGCCGTGGACGGCGTGTCCTTCGTCTTGCGGCGGGGCGAAATCGTCGGCCTCATCGGCCCGAACGGCGCCGGCAAGACAACGATTTTCAACTCGCTGGTAGGACTGCAGCCGCTTTCTGGAGGCCGGGTAGTGCTGGAGGGCGAAACGATCTCGGGGATGAAGCCCCACCGGATTGCCGCGTGTGGCATGACGAAGACGTTCCAGAATGCCGCCCTCTTTCCTGACATGACGGTAATCGAAAACGTGATCACGGCTGCGCTTCTGCGCCACGACCTCGCTGGCGCGCGCCGTCTGGCTGCGGCGATCCTGGAGAAGCTCAAACTGACTCCGATCGCGCATGCTGACGTGGCCGGCCTCACCTTTCCCCAGAAGGCCCTTGTGGAGATGGCCCGTGCCCTCGCCACCGGGCCGAAGATCCTGCTTCTGGACGAGGTGATGGCGGCCTTGACTCCCAGCGAAATGGATGAGGTGATGAGCGTCATTCGCGCACTGCGGGATGAGGGTCTCACCTTCCTGGTCGTCGAACATCACATGCGCGCGATCATGGCGCTCTGTGACCGGCTCCTCGTGGTCAATTTTGGCCGCCTGATCGCGCGGGGCACACCCAGCGAAGTGGCGAACGATCCCGTGGTGATCGAAGCCTATCTCGGCTCGGGCGCCGCACAGGTAGGAGCCATACATGCTTGCAATTGAGAATCTCAGCGCGTCCTATGGCGGTCCAAACGTTCTGGAGCACGTCTCGCTCCAGGTTTGCACCGGCGAGACCGTGGCGGTCCTCGGGGCGAACACGGCGGGCAAGACCACGTTATTACGATCGATCTCAGCTTTGATCGCGGAGGTCACCGGGTCGATCACTTTCGACGCCGCGCAGTTGATCGGCCGGGCTGCACACACAATTCCGGCGCTGGGAATCGGCCATGTGCCGGAGGGGCGCCACATCTTCCCGCGCATGTCGACGATGGACAACTTGATGATGGGCGCATACGGCGATCGCCGCGCCTCGGACCTGCAATCGCGCATCGACCGCGTCTTCGCCCTGTTCCCACGCCTTGCCGAGCGGCGCGCGCAGACGGCGGGCTTGATGTCCGGCGGCGAGCAACAGATGGTCTCGATCGGCCGGGCGCTGATGGGAAACCCCAAGCTCCTGCTCCTCGACGAGCCCAGCCACGGCCTTGCGCCCATCGTGGTCCAAGAGCTGCACCGTGCGATCGGAGAAATCAACCGGCAGGGAGTGGCTGTGTTGCTCGTCGAGCAGAATGCTGTGCTCGCTTTGTCGGTGGCGCATCGCGGCTACGTACTTGAGGCTGGACATGTCGTCCTGAGCGGCGCCTCGGAAGCGCTGAGAGACGACCCAGCCGTGCGCCGCGCCTATCTCGGCATATGATCCTGTCCTGATTCTGTTGGAACGGAGCCTGGAATGATCATTAGAGCCGGTGTCGCACAAGTGGGCGCGGTCCCCTTCGACGTCGAAGCGAGCATCGCGAAGGCGGAAAGCTGGATTGCCAAGGCTGGGACCGAGGGGTGCCAACTGGTTGTTTTCCCGGAAGCCTTCGTGGCGGGCTACCCGAAGGGAACGGACTTCGACAGCTCCTTTGGCTGGCGCACGGAGCGCGGCCGCGAAGAATTCCGGCGCTATTTCGAAGCTTCCATCACTGTGCCCGGGCCGGAGACGGAGCGTCTCGGCATGGCGGCCGCGGCGGCAAAAACCTTCGTCGTCGTTAGCGTCATGGAGCGCGATCTCGGCACCCTCTACTGCACGGCACTGTTCTTCCGCCCGGACGGCATGCTTATGGGCAAGCACCGGAAGCTGATGCCCACCGCCGGCGAGCGCTTGGCTTGGGGTTTCGGAGACGGTTCGACCATGCCGGTCTTCGAGACACCGGTTGGCAGGATCGGCGCGGTGATCTGCTGGGAGAACTACATGCCTATGCTGCGGATGGCCATGTACGCGAAAGGCATCTCGGTGTATTGCGCGCCGACAGCGGACGATCGCGAGACCTGGCTTCCCACCATGCGCCACATCGCCCTGGAAGGCCGATGCTTTGTGCTTACGGCCTGCCAGGTAG
>DATFZR010000263.1:0-7426 GCA_035314265.1 Candidatus Acidiferrales bacterium | reverse complement strand
ACATAAATATCCTCGGATACTTCGAAGAGCACCTGCCGCCAGGGACGTAGGCTGTTGCAGCGAACGCAGAACTCCGCGTTGTCACACCCGCGGTAGTTTGTTATATGTCGATATGAGCGTGGAAGGCCCGGCTATACTCTTGCCATCACAAATGCTGGCTCCGGGCACCAAACTCGGGTCTTACGAGATCGTCGCCTCGCTCGGCAAAGGCGGAATGGGTGAGGTCTACCAGGCGCGCGATACGCGCCTGGGCCGCAGTGTCGCCATCAAGACTCTGCCCGCCGAGTTCTCCGCGGACGCCGACCGGCTGCACCGGTTCGAGCGCGAGGCGCGCACCGCCTCCGCGCTGAACCACCCCAATATCGTCACCATCTACGAGCTCGGGCAGGAAGATTCCACCCACTACATTGCGATGGAACTGGTCGAGGGACGGACTCTGCGCCAGTTGATGGTGGGGGGCTCGCTTCCCATACGGAAAGTGATTGAAATCGCCGCGCAGGTGGCGGAGGGGCTGGGCAAGGCCCATGAAGCGGGCATCGCGCACAGAGACTTGAAGCCCGAGAACCTGATGCTCTCTCACGACGGGTTCGTCAAAATCCTCGATTTCGGCCTGGCCAAGGCCGTATCGACAAACGAAGAGATGCAAGACATGGGCACCGCGTCTGCGTGGCACACCAAGCCGGGCCTGCGCATCGGAACGCTGGCATACATGTCGCCGGAGCAGGCCAGCGGCCAGCACGTGGATTTCCGGTCAGACCAGTTTTCCTTCGGCCTGGTGCTCTACGAGATGGTGGCCGGACGGCGCGCCTTTCAGAGGAACACGGCGGCGGAGACGGTGCTGGCCATTCTTCGGGAGCAGACGGCTCCGATCGCACTGCAGAACCCCGAGGCTCCCGCTCCACTGTGCTGGGCGATCGAAAGGTGCATGGCGAAGGAGCCCGACAAGCGCTACGTCTCCACGCGGGAACTCGCGCGCGAGCTGGCGGCGATACGCGACCGCTTCTCGGAAAAAGCCGCTCCGCCCGCGGAGCCACGCCCCGCGAATATTCCCGTCCAGCGCACCGGATTCGTGGGACGCGAAAAAGAAGTCGCTGCGGCGAAAGAACTCCTGCTCTCCAAGGAAGTGCGCCTGGTCACCGTCACGGGACCCGGCGGGATCGGCAAAACGCGCCTCGCAGTGGAAGTGGCCAATGGCGTTGCCGAACGCTT
The DNA here is from genome assembly GCA_035314265.1 of Candidatus Acidiferrales bacterium. Lineage (GTDB taxonomy): Bacteria > Acidobacteriota > Terriglobia > Acidiferrales > UBA7541 > JOPF136. The sequence goes on along the minus strand of DATFZR010000263.1, from coordinate 6,217 downwards.
TCCGGGCGGGATTCATTTTGTTCCGCTGTCACCGATCAGCGATCCGGCCATGATCCCTTCCGTGATCCTTCAGACGCTGGGCGTCCGCGAAGCCGGAGGCCAGTCGCCGCTCGAAATGCTCAAGAAAAGCCTCCAGGATTCCTTGAGCGCGCCGGTGCTTCTGCTGCTGGATAATTTCGAGCACCTGGTTCAGGCGTCGCCAGCCGTGGCGGATCTGCTGGCCATGGCTCCCAATCTGAAAATCCTGGTCACCAGCCGCGCGCCGCTGCGCATCTATGGGGAGCATGAATTTCCGGTGCCGGCGCTCGCCGTGCCGGATATGCGGGCCATGCCTCCGGTGGAAGCCGTGTCGCAGTACGCCGCGGTGGCGCTGTTCGTGCAGCGCGCCGTGGCGGCCAGGCCGGATTTCGCGCTCAGCGAGCAAAACGCATCCGCGGTGGTGGAGATTTGCGTCCGGCTGGACGGCCTGCCTCTGGCGATCGAGCTGGCGGCCGCAAGGGTGAAGGTGCTTTCGCCCTCTTCCCTGCTCACGCGCCTGGCGAGCCGGTTGCAACTATTGACGGGCGGCGCGCGCGACCTGCCGGAACGTCAGCAGACCCTGCGCGCCGCCATCGACTGGAGCTACGACCTGCTGAGCGCCGCCGAGCAAAAGCTCTTTCGAAGATTATCCGTGTTCGTAGGCGGATGCTCGCTGGAGAGCGCGGAAGCCGTGTGCGACACCAAGGGAGATCTCGAGCTGGACCTGCTGGATGGTATGGCGTCCATGGTGGATAAGAGCCTGCTGCGGCAGGTGGAGCAAGCCAACGGCGGTGAATCGCGATTCGCCATGCTGGAAACGATTCGCGAGTACGCCCGTGAAAAACTGGAGGCAAGCTCCGAAGAGGCGGCTACCAGGCGCGCTCATGCCGCTTATTGCCTGGTGCTGGCCGAGGAGCAGGCCGCGGATGAGGGCGGTCCCGGCGCGGGAAGAGCGGAATTGATGGAGCGCTTCGCGTCCGAGCGCGACAATTTTCGCGCGGGCCTCGAGTGGCTGACGGAAACCGGAGAGGCGGAGTGGGGCTTGCGTCTCGGCGCCGCGCTGTTTCGCTTCTGGGAGGCGCGCGAGTACCTCGCTGAAGGCAGAGACAAGCTGGGCAGGCTGCTGAAGCTCCCGGCAGCCGCGGCCCTTTCGAAGGTCCGCGCGCGCGTGCTGTTTGCCGCGGGCGTGCTCGCCGGCGAACAGGGAGATTACGCCTCGGGAGAGGCGCTCCTCCGGGAAGGCCTGGAGATTGCGCGACAGTCGCACGACACGCAGGGCGTCGCCGTCTCATTCAACGCGATGGCGGTGCTCGCGCGCGACCGCGGCGACGTCGCGGCCGCGCACGCCCTCTTCGAAGAAAGCCTGGCGCTGTGGAGAGAATTGGGCGAGCAGAAGGCTGTGGCTCGCGCCCTCAGCAACCTGGCGAATGTGGTCGCATTGCAGGGCCACCACGACCGCGTGCGCTCCCTGCATGCGGAATGCCTCTCCATCTTCCGTGAACTGGGAGATCAGACCGGCGTCGCCTGGTCGCTGAACCACCAGGGGGATGCCGCCCGCAATCAGGGCGACTCCGCGGCCGCCCGAGCGTTGTACGAGCAGAGCCTGGCGATTTTTCGGGAACTCGGCGACCGCTGGGGCATTGCCGGCACGCTGGCCGACCTGGGAAACCTGGAGAGGGAAGAGCGGAACTGTGCGGCAGCGAATACTCTGTATCGGGAAAGCCTGAAAATCTTTCAGGATCTGGAACACAAACGGGGAATTGCCCGCCTGCTCGAGTGTTTCGCGTGCTCCGCGGCGGTTCAACTCCAGGCCGAGCGATCCCTGCGGCTGGCGGGCGCGGCTGCTGCCCTGCGCCAGAATGTTGGCGCTCCGCTTACGCGAGCCGAACAGGTAAGACTTGAAGCCATCGTGCAGCCGGCGCGGCAGGCGCTCGCGAATACGGTGGGCGCGACGGCCTGGCTGGAAGGCTGGAATATGCCGGTCGAGAAGGCCATTGAAGAGGTGCTCAAGCCCGAGGCGGAGCCTGCTTCCACGTAGCGCCGGAAGGGAAGGCTGGCCCTGGTAGCTGACGGCGAGGTATCTACTCCGCGCTTGCCGGGTCGATGAGCCGGCGCACGGCGGAAACCCGATTGGCAGGAAGGCCTACGCGCTTGGCGTGTTCCTGGATGGTGGCCTCGTCTGGAGCGAGGTAAACGCAGTACACCTTGTCGCCCGTTACGTAGCTATGGAGCCACTGGATCTTCGGCCCCATTTCCCCCAGAACATGGACCGACTTCTGGACAATGTCCCGCAATTGGGCGTCGGTCAGATTTCCGACTCCGGGAACGTCGCGTTCGATGACGAATTTAGGCACTGGCCTCGATCTGATGCACACTGATGCTAGCATGCGGACAGCGCGGTTTCCAGCCCGCTCGCCGCTGCTAACCCGGCAGATTGGATGCTGCCGGGAAACGAGTGGAGACACGAAACGAGGCAGCCATGGACCTTAGAACGCTTCAAAAGCCCTTGAAAGAGCAGTACCGCAGCGACCCCAGCGCTTCGAAAATCACAATGCGGGCGAAAGGCAGCCAGACGGATGCTCCAGTGAGCTGCTCGATCGATCTCGGGCGAGCCATCTATCAGGCCGAAGCGCACAAAGGAGTGGGAGGCGCGGGCAGTGGTGCCTGCTCCGGCGACCTTTTGCTCGGCGCGCTGGCGGCCTGCGCGCAAATCACCTGCCAGATGGTGGCCACGGCGATGGGCATTCCCACCGAGCGCATCGAGGTGACGGTGGAAGGAGACTTGGATCTCCGCGGCACCCTGGGGATATCGAAGGACGTGCCCGTCGGCTTTGAGAGTATTCGCCTTCATTTTGATATCGCCGCAGCCAACGCAACCCCGGAACAACTGCGCGGGCTGCGTGAGAAGACGGAACAGTATTGCGTGGTGATGCAGACGTTAATGAAGCCTCCGAAGCTGCAGACGGAGTGGGGCGGCTAGGATTGAGCCGGCGGGAAGGATCGACTTGACGCGCGAAGCATCCATCTCGGGAGCCAATCTGCTTCGCCCCACGAAGCGTGGCGGAATGCTAAACTACCGCCGCAACGGAAAGGAGCACGCCCATGTACTACCTGCTGAAAACAGAGCCTTCGGCATACTCCTTCGCGAATCTTCAGGGCGACGGCGCAACGGAATGGGATGGCGTGCACAATCCGGTGGCGTTGCGAAACCTGGGCGCGATGAAGAAGGGCGACGGCCTGATCGTTTACCACACGGGAGATGAGAAGGCGGCCGTGGGGACGGCCACCGTGGTTTCCGTGGACGCCTCCGATCCCAAGAATCCCAAGATGATGCTGAAGGCTGGCAAGGCGCTGAAGAAGCCGGTCACGCTGGCCGAGGTGAAGGCGAACAAGATTTTTACCGACTCGCCGTTGGTGCGGCAAGGGCGGCTTTCCGTCGTGCCGCTTTCGGACGCGCAGTACAAATTCTTGACGGGCGAGTGACGGCCCGCTGCACTCGCTACCAGACCGCGACCTGTCACCTCAGTGTCTATACGGCTTCCGGGAGCCGGACCATCCTCGCCAGTTATCCTAAATCTCGCCTTTGTCTCCTATGGGTTCCTCCTTCTAAATTCCTGTTGACACTTTGGTAACAATCGTGGACCAGGGGCCTGATTCTGTACTTATGGCCAGTAGGCAAATCAGGCCGGTGTTACCTAGACTGTTGCGGTCAACAAGGGCCAGCGGCAACGGGGGATTGCGCATGGACTTCCCTAATTCGTTTTGCAGAAACAAGCTCAGCCTCCGCGGACGGGGTTCGTCGGCGCTGGAGCTTTGCGCGCTGGTCCTCGCCCTCATTTCCTGTGCCGGCCTTGCGGGTTGCGGCTCAGGGAGTTCGGCGAGCACGCCCACTGCAAAAAACTCCATGCCGCAGATTGCATCCTTTACGGCGGCTCCCATAAGCATCAACTCCGGCACAAGCAGCTCCCTGAGCTGGTCGGTGACAGGAGCCGCGAGCGTCGCCATAACGCCGGGAACGTTCACGTCCACACTGGCAAGCGGCTCCACGAGCATGAGCCCGACCGCGACGACCGCATACACGCTGACGGCAACGAACGCCGCCGGCTCGGCCACATCTACGCTAACCGTTACCGTAAACCCGGCAAGCCAACCGCCGAGCAAGCCAACGATCAGCTCCTTCACAGCCAGCCCCACAAGCATCCCTTCGGGCTCCAGCAGCATGCTGAGTTGGGCGACCACCGGCGCCACCAGTATTGCCATCACGCCAGGGACCTTCACGTCCACCTCCGCCAGTGGTTCGACGAGCGTGAGCCCGACGGCAACCACCACCTACACGCTGACGGCGTCCAATGCCGCCGGCTCGGCCACATCCACGGCAGAAGTGACGCTAACAGCCTCCGGCGGCGGCGGTCCGTTGACGATCGCAACAAGTTCGTGCCCGGGCGGAACGCAGGGTGCGGCGTATGCGGGTTGCACGATCACCGCGAGCGGCGGCTCTCCGCCGTACGTTTTTTCCGTGAGCGCAGATCCAGCCTTTGCGCCATTGCCTGAAGGGATGGCGCTGAATGCGAATACGGGAGGCATCAGCAGCGCGCTGATCGGCGGCCAAGGGACGTACACGCCTGAATTTGTGGTTACGGACTCGGCGAATGCACAGGCGGCTCAAGACATCAGCATCACTCTCAACGGCAACAACGCGTTCCTCGCCAACATCTTTCCGTCCACTTCGATCTTTCATCACCGGGTGGACGCGGCCACAACCGGCTTGCCGGTGGATACATCCCCCGCGGCCCCAATCTACAGCGGCTATCTGGCGGAGACGATCAAGCCGTTCTTCGGCGACGGATATGCCAACTTTCCAAACGGAATCCCAGCCATTCAAGTTCCCTTCAACCAGGCGGCGGTAGCGGTTTCAACCACGCTGTATCAGTCCTACTTCACCTCCGGCCCAATTCCGGCGTATGCCCCGGTGGAAGGCACCTCGAACTCGACGGGCGACAGGCACGTTCTGGTCTACGTGCAGGCAGGCGGCGGAAACAATCCCGCCCTATACGAAATGTGGAAAGGAACTTACTTGAACGGCCCGTGGACCGATTCCTCGAACGCGCTTTGGCCCAACGTAGCTTCCAACGCCCTCACGCCGCAAGGAAACGGAACATCCGATGCCGCAGGACTTCCCGTAGCGCCGCTGCTGGCCAATGCCGACGAAGTAATCGGCGCCGGCACACCCGGCGCGCCGAACGGCGTCGTGCAGCATCCCGTCCGATTCACGCTGAACCATATGCTGAACTACTGGGTCTGGCCTTCCACGCAAACAGCGGGCGTTGGAAGTTGCACGGCCACGGGAGGGGGCGCGATTCCCACGGAATCGCAAATCTCGCAGTCTTCTCCTCCCGCAAGCTGCACCATGTCCGGACCCGCTGGCGAGATTTACCGGCTGAAAGCGTCGGTGTCCACTCCCTCCTGCGCCGCCACAAGTCCGCAAGCGGCCATCATCATCACCGGATTTCGAAACTATGGAATCATCCTGGCCGACAACGGAGACAGCGGAGGGCTGATCGGCACGCCCGACGCGCGCTGGAACGACAACGATCTTGCCTGCCTTAGAAGTCTTACCCTCGCGGACTTCGAGCCTGTGAACGTCTCAAGCCTCATCGTCAGCAACGACAGCGGGGCCACCAGCCACTAGCGGGGCTTCGTGGTGGCGAAGTTCAGGCGGCGGCGCGCGTATGCGCACCAGGGACTGGCGGGATCGAGCCGGATGTAGGCTTGCCAGTGATCGCGGGCTTCGCCGAAGTTGCCCAGCTTTTCGCTGACGAACGCCAGGTTGTAGTGGGCGTCGGGGTAATCCGGGTTAAGCCGCACGGCTTCGCGCAGGTGTTCGCGGGCGTGCTCCACTTCTCCCATCTCTTCGAGCACGCTCCCCAGGTTGTAGTGCGCCAGCGCGTTCTCCGCATCCAGCTCCAGCGCCTTGCGGAAACATTTCGAGGCCTCTTCACGATTCCCATCTTCGTAGGAGAGCGTCCCGCGATTGAGCCACGCATCAACTTTTTGTGGATCGGCCGAAAGTGCGCGGTCGTAGGCCTGGATGGCTTCCGCGCGCGCGCTTCCCTCGGCATCGTATTCGAGCGCCACGGCCAGCCAGTCGTTGGCGTCGGCGGAGCCGGGGGCGCCTGCGCCACCGGGGGCATCGCGTATG
>DATFZR010000262.1:0-4936 GCA_035314265.1 Candidatus Acidiferrales bacterium | reverse complement strand
GGTCGAGCGTGGAGTGCAAGGCCTCGGAAAGGACGCCCAGGCTGCCCGTGCCGTAGGAAAGAAAGGCCTTTAATCCCACCAGTACCAGCGCGGACGCTACGGAGGCGCCCGCAGCCAGTCTCTTCTCCCGGATTTCTTCCTGATGGCTCACGCGAGTGGAATGGTACAGCAAATGTCCAGGAGCGGGCGGGAGACTCCCCCAAAGCCGCGGCTTACCTGCGACACATTTTTCACGAACATGCCCGAGTTAGCGGCCTGTGCAGCTTTGTCTGGCGTCAACGCGCAAGAAAGAGTACGCTCTTCCGCTTTGTGTCCATGCCCTTGGAGACAAAAATGAGAAGACTCTGCCGGGCAGCAACTCCAGTGCTTTTTCTGCTGGCAACGCCACTGCTTCTTCTGATGGCAGCGCCGCTCCAGGCCCAGGATGCGGCAGGCGTGTGGGAGGGGCTGGGACGGCCGGCGGGCGACCCGGCGCACGTGGCGGCCGTGGAAAACGTGAGCCTGCAACGGGACGCAATCAAAATCACACTGATCAGCGGCCAGATCCAATTTGCCCAGCCTCTCGCCGGGCGCCCGTTCGGCGCCGCATTCCGCGGCCGCGGCCGCGTGGAGGTGGCGCCGCCGAATAAAATGGAGGCGCAGCAGCTCCAATTGCTGTGCGGGCAAAACACCCTGGACCTCGAATTCGCCGAGGGCGCCTTCTTCTTTAACGACCAGACCTTCAACGACGTCGCCAAGCAGGTTCACTGGTCGGAATCCGGCGGCGGTCCCGCAGAGCTGATGAAGGCCCGCATGGACGAGCAGGAAATCAACGGGACACAAATCAAGCCTCGCCTGCTGCGAAGCCTGCTCTCCAAAGATCCGGCCGCGAACCGCATCTTCTTCGCCGACCTGAAAACGAAGGACAAGGGCTGGATTGAGTTCACATTTGACGCGGATCAAATCGAGGAAGTCTCCGTGAGGCGCTGGCGCGACTGGGGCCGGGGGCGCGGCCTCGATACGTGGATGGCCTTTCCCGCCGGCGGCCGCTCGCCCTTTGAAGCGGATCAGGCGCCGGGCGTCAAAGACAGCTACACGACGCCCAGTTACAAGATGGACGTGAGCATAACGACCGCCGCGGAATTGACGGCGACAACACAGGCCGTCGTGGAAGAGCACGTAACGGGCGACCAGGTGCTGCTGTTCGATTTCGATTCCAACCTGCGCATGGACTCGGTGAAGGACGAGAGGGGTGCTGCGCTCGTCTTCTTCCAGGCCAGGGAGCGGAAGGACAGCCGCTCCTCTACGGGGGACTATCTGGCCGTGGTGCTTCCAGAGCCCGCTGAAAAGGGCCGGACGAAGACGCTCGAATTCCACTACTCCGGCAAGCGCGTGGTGAACAAAGTGGGCGCCGGGAATTACTTCTGCGAGAGCTTCGGCTGGTACCCGGCCCGCGAATCGGCCTGGCACGAGCGGCACCTTTTCGAAATGACCTTCCACATCCCCAAGCAATTCGCCCTCACGGCCACGGGCGTGAAGGCGTCGGAAGAAGTCCAGGGGAGCGTGAGCACTTCGGTCTGGAAGAACGAGGTGCCCCTGGTGGTGGCCGGGTTCGGATTCGGCGACTTCAAGGTAGTCACCGAAAAAGCGGGCAACGTGGACATAGAAGTTTATGCGGCGCGGAATCCGGACGACATCTTCGCCTCGATTGGCGCGCAGACTTCCATGGGCGGGCTGGACGTCTTTACACCCTCGGCGATGGCGAAGGTGATGGGGGCCGAGGTGGCCAACATGGTTAAGGCCTTCGACGTGTATTTCGGCCCGTTTCCATACACGCGTCTTTCCGCCACAAACATCCCGTATTCTTACGGCCAGGGCTGGCCCATGCTTCTGTATCTCTCCGCGCTTTCGTTTCTGGATTCCACGCAGCGCAATGCGCTGGGCTTCTCTGCCTCGGGCCAGGTGATGGTGACGGATTTCTTCCGCGCGCACGAAACCTCGCACCAGTGGTGGGGCCACAAGGTGAGCTGGAAGACCTATCACGACCAGTGGATGTCTGAAGGCTTCGCCCAGTTCTCCGGAAACCTCTACGTGCAGCTTCGCCGGAATATGGACGACTACCTCAACCAGATCAAACTGGACCGTCAATCTCTTTTCTCCGAAGACCCGCACGGCCGGCGCTACGAGTCGCTGGGACCCGTGTGGATGGGATGGCGGACCAGTTCGAGCGACTCGCCCGGGGCATACAGCGTGATCATCTACAGAAAGGGCGGGCTGGTGCTGAACACGCTCCGCTGGATGCTGCGCGACCAGACCTCGCAGGACCCCGACGCGCGCTTCATCGGGATGATGCGGGAATTCACGCAGATCTATGCGAACAAGGCAGCCTCCACCGAGGACTTCAAAGCGGTGGCGGAGAAATACATGACCAGCGCGATGGACATCGACGGCAACCACAAACTGAACTGGTTCTTCCGGCAGTACGTGTACGGCACCGGAATCCCGCAATACAAGCTGAAGTACGACCTGTCGAACGGCGATCCGGGAAAGATCAAGATCTCCCTGACGGTGACTCGCGTGAACGACCTGGGGCCGGACTGGGTGGACATCGTGCCGCTCTACGCGGAGACGGAAAAGAAAACGGTGCGACTGGGCTGGCTGACGGTGCGCGGCAAGGAACTGACCACGGAGTTCCAGATTCCCACCCGCATCTCGGGTCTGGTGCTGAACGCGAATTACGATGCGCTGATCGAGGTCAAATAGCCGCAAGGTCGCGACTCCGGCCGGGGGAATCCTCCGCAGCTCAGTTGAGGTCCGGAGGAGGGAGACGCGGAGCACGGCGCGGCTCGCCACGGGCGCCACGAACATCCACATCCTCGAACAAAAGCGAAGGCGCCACCAGCGAAGTGGGCAGCCCGCCCTGCGACGAGCCAAACGCGGAAAGCGCGGTGCCCGCGAAGCCGAACTGCTGGCTCTGCATGTAATTGAACGGAGTGAAGTCGTTGCCGATGCCGGCGATCGTGCGCAGGGCCTTGATGTTGAATCCCCGCAGCAAGGCGCCGCGCAGCGGCTCTTCGTGGCCGTCGCTCACGTAGACGCGGTAGAGAAGCAGCGGCAGGCGGTCGCCTGCACCGATGGATCCGGCCATGGCGCCCACGTACTCGGAAACATCGTCCTGGCGCGACAGCGCAACGGCTGGATTGTCCATTTTCCGCACCACGACGCACCAGGTGCGCCCGGCCTGGCGGCACAGGTCAAAGAACTGATTGCGGAGATCTTCGGGGCTTTTTGTCTCCGTGGCCTGGAAGAACAGGTTGCTCATGGCCGGGCGCGTATCGCTCAGGTAGTAGCCGCGGCCGTGTCCATTGGAAACGTCGAAATCGGGGCCGGGGCGGCGCGACATGAGGAGCTGCTTCAGCATTCCTTTGTCCACCACTTCGACGCTCTCGGCCTTCACGCCTTCTTCATCCACGTGATATCCGCCGATGAGTGCCGCGCCCTGGAAGTCGTTTCGCGCGGGGTCGTCCACGAGCGTGACGCCGGTAGGAAGCACGCGCGAGCCCACGCGCCCGGACCAGTCGCTGCGTCCACCCACGCGCTCGAGCAATGAATCGAAGCCCTGCATCGCGGCCAGTGGCGGGCGTGCTCCGGCGATGGAGGGCGCGAGGATCTGGGCCAGCAGTGCTCCAGCGGCCGCGGGTTCGAAGAGAACGGGGCCGGCATAATCCGGGGCGGCGGGACCGTTGCGCAACGCGATCAGGTCGCGGGCCGCCTTCTCCACACCCTGCCGGACGACGGCAGGCGGGGGCAGGTCCGCGGGCGTGGCCGCGTACACGGAATAATAATTGTGGAGGGGATAGCCATCATCGGACTGCGTCTCGAAGCTCGCTTCGATGGCGGCCACCACGCGCGGCACGCGCACTTCCGTGCCCTCGGTGGTCATCAGGTAATAATTCATCACCACCATGTGGTAGGTGATGCGCGTGCTGTAAAGCTCGGGGAAGCCGCGCAGCACGGAGGATGCGTCGCGCGCTTCCTGCTCCCAGTTGCGCGAGGACCAGTCTGGGGCGAGCTTCGGCTGGACGTCGGTAACGGGCTGCGACTTCGAAAAGTCCGGGATTTCCGGCGGGCGCGTGAGGTTCAGCAGAAAGGCGCGCTTGCTGGAGAGCTGGTTGAGCGCCTCTTTATACGCCTGGTCGGTGGCCAGCCACAGGTCCTGGCGCAGCGAGTTGTAATCGCCGTCAATGCCTACGCCGCCCGTGGAGCCGAAGGAGCCGCGGAAGTCGTCGCCGCCCACGAAATTCGAGCTGTCGAGCTGGTAATTGCCCACGCGTGCGTTCACGTCCATAAAGCGGTTGCGCGAGCTAGTGCTGGAAACCAGATCGCCGAACGAGGCCACGATGGTCTTCTGCTCCATATCCAGCAGACGATATTCGAGATAGTAGGGCGGCGCCTGCGGCGGGAGCACGAGCCGCGCCTTCGAACGGGCCAACTCGTCGCGCATGGCATGCAGGGTTTGGTCTTTATCCTCCGCGGCAAACGCGGGAGCGAGTCGCAGGAAAGACGCTGCGGCGATGAGAAGCATTGCCGAGGCGGAAAGCCAGGTGAAGCGGCGGGAGCGCGGCCGAGCCGTCACGGGTTGAGTCATGGCCGGCCTCCTTCCGCCTTCGTGTCTGCCTTCGGGTCAGCCTTAGGGTCATGCGCAGGAGGAGGCAGGATGGGCGGGCGGTCTGTGTTCGCTTCTTTCTTCTGCATTTCCATTTCGCTGATCAGGATGGCCGGAGAAACCGCGGCCACCGGCACGGAGCCCGACTCCGCGCCGCAGTAACCGTTGAACACTTCCGGTGTGTCTCCCGTGGCCAGAATCTTGGTGAGCGAGACGAGCGGGGTGCCCACGATATCCACGCCGCGCACCAGCTCGTCCGGCCGTCCATCGGTGAACACGCGGTAGACCACC
>DATFZR010000261.1:0-3607 GCA_035314265.1 Candidatus Acidiferrales bacterium | reverse complement strand
GAACTTCAGGTGATAGGTGCCGTGGGGGAGGATGAAGTTGGTGTTGTACTGCACGTTCTTGCGGCGAACCTCCTGCGAGGCGTCGAGATTCAGCTTGACGGTGTCGCGCGCGGTGCCGAAGGGCACGCCTTTTTCGTCCTTCACCATGCCGATGATGTCCACGGAGGCTTTGTCTTTGTCCTGGTCCTTGGTGAACGGGATCTGCGAGCCGGGGACGACGAGCGAGACGGGAACAAAGTAGCGCGATCCATCCAGGCGGAAGTAGGCGGCGCCGATGTAGAGGGCCACGTCTGTTTCGGGCAGGTCGGAGGAGAGTTCGTCGGCCATCTGCTTGTCGCGGTCTTCCTGCTGGAAGTGCTTGAAATCGCGCGGGGCGTAGTAGCCCTGGCGGAATTCCATCTTGACGTCGGAGCGCTTGATGCGCACCTGCAGGCGGCGGTACTTGCCGTCCTGCGCGGGATTGGTGCTGTAGAAGCCGAGGACGTAGTAGGCGCTGGTGTCTTTCTGCACGCGCTGGAAGACCAGGCCGAAATCGTTGGAGTCCAGGAACGCCTTGCCGCCCGTGTCCGCGGCGAGCGTGGAAAGCGTCTCCTGCGACGATGCGTTGGACTCGAACGCGTTGATGGACGCGGCGCCGTTGTACGCGGAAACCCCGTGAATGCTGGCGCTCTGGGCTTCTCCTCCGGGAGGCAGCGCGGCGAGCCCGCGGATGTCCACCGGGTAGATGGAACAGTTCGTCTTTGCGGCCACTGCCGTGGCCGCGCGCAACGCCGCCTGGTTCTCGATTCCGGAGCGGCTGATGCCGTTTGAGAAATAGACGATGGATTTTTTCTGCTGGATGCCGCCGAGCGTTTCCATCAGCGATTCGAGCGCCTGCAGTTTGCGGTCGGTATTGAACACGTTGTAGTCCGTATCGTCGGCGGTGAACGAGCCGCCCGTTTCCGCGGTGCCCTCGGAGCTGCCTGTATCTCCCGCGTCGTAGCCCTGGCCCTGCCCTGACGTATAGGAATCGAGCATCTTTCCGATGCGGTCGCGATTCGCGGTCAGATCCAGGTCGAGGTGGAGCGACGAGGCCAACGAAACGATGCCGACCAGATCCGCGGGGGTCATTTGTTTCTCGACGAAGCGCTTGGCGGCTTCGACGGAGCGGTCGATCTGTTCCGGGTCCATGGCAGTAAAATCGAAGAAGAGGATGATGATGCGGCGGTTGCGCATTTCCTCGGGAGTCTGCGGGTCGGGCGGAGGAGCGACGAGCGGCGCTCCGGCGACTCCGGAAACGGTGGGGCCGTTCTGTGCTGCCAGGGCCAGCGCATCCACGTCTTCAAATCCGAAATCAGCGATAGTCTGCGGCTTGCCATCTTCGAGAAGCTGGAAATCGTCTTTGGTCATGCCGCGAACCAGGTTTCCCTGCTTGTCGCGCACGACCACGTTCACCAGGACGAGGTTTGTGTTCACCTTGAAGCGGAATCCGGTCTGTCGCGGAACCTGGCGGGGCTGCTGCTGCGCGGGGGCGGGCGGAGGAGGGGGCGCGTTCTGGGAACGGGCCAGCGGCGGAGCCGGCAGTTGGAGCACAAATGCCAAACCGGTGAGCGCGGCGATGAACTTCTTGGAGCACTTCCTGGAATTGGGGGACATAGAATGCTCCCTCCTTAAAAGCGAAACCTTGTGAGCAACGTCACGCGCCGCATTCCGCCCACGCTGATTACCTGGCCGAAGGTGGGGGAATTCAGGTTTGTATCCACGCCGGCGAAATTCACATGGTTGAAGATGTTGTTGCCGGTGGCGCGAAATTCGAGGGTGCGCGCTTCCTTGAACTGAAACGTCTTGCTGACCGACATGTCGAACAGGATCGTTCCGGGACCGGGAATGCTGTTCCTGCCGGCGTCTCCAAACTGGCCCGTGGGCGGGGCGACGAAGGCGGCGGTATTGAACCACTGGCCGATGCCCTGGTTGCCGAGGGTAACCGGCTGGCCCGGCACCACATCGGGACGCAAGGTGCCGCTGGTGCCGCTATTCACTTCGGTAAAGCTGCCCACGATCTGCGGGCTCAGGGGAGTGCCTGTGGCGAACGTGAAATCGCCGCTCCAGAGCAGGCCGCCGAGTATGTGCGCCCAGGGACCGGTCTGCAGGTGCTTCTTCCCGTCGCAGAACGGCAGTTCGTAAATCCAGGTGCCCGTGAATTTGTGGCGCTGGTCGAAGCTGGAAAGCCCGCGCTCGGCGGCGATATCCGCGGCGTTCTGCGCCACCAGGGTGCCGCTTCCGCCGATGGAAGAGGCGTCGTCAATGGATTTTGAATAGACGTACACGCCGCTGACGGCGATGCCGCTCTGCAAGCGTTTACGCACGCGGACGGAAAGGCCGTTGTAGATGGAGTTCCCTTCCGAAGTCTCGAACAGGAACGGCTGGACGGCCTCATTCACCACGCCGGTGGCCGTGCGGTTTGGCGCCTCGACCACATCGAGGTGCGTGCCCTTCGAGCCGTTGTAGCCGATGTTCATCACCACGTTGTGCGGCAACTCGGTCTGCACGTCGAGATTCCACAACTGGACGTAGCCGAGGCGGTAGTTGGGATCCACGGCGTAATTATTGGTGACGCTGGCGGTGGGACACGCGGGGAAGCCCGCAATCAGGGTGATGGAAGGGCACACGCTGGTGGTATTCGTGGCCGTCACGGCGAAGGGCGGCTGGAAGGCGAGCTGCTGGATGATCGCCGTGTACTGGGCCAGGTTGTAATTGATTCCGTAGCCCGCGCGCACCACCACCTTCGAGCGCGGCTTCCAGGCAATACCGATGCGCGGGGCAAAGTTATTGCGGTCTGGGTGCACCAGCGAGTCGGAATATCTCTGCCCCGTACACGCGCCGGTGCCGCCCGTGAACACCGGCTCGACGCAGCCGAGGCTGGGCACGAAATCGAGGTTCACAATCTGGTTGTTGGCTTCCGTAAACGGCCCCTGGAACTCGTAGCGAAGACCGGCCTGCACGGTTAGGTTTGCGGCCACCTTCCATTCATCCTGGCCGAAGAGGTCGAAGGAGTTGGAGGCAAAGTTGTACGCCGTGGCGCCGGACTGGATGGAAGTGAGCTGCGGCAGCCCCACGAGAAAATCCGCGAAATCGAAGCCGGTGCCCGGCACGGGGCCGGTGGCGGATTGCTCCGCGGTGGAGAGGCCGGTAAAGGTGAAGCTGCCGCGGGCATTCTGGTCGGAGCGGAAGCTCTGCAGAATGCGGCGATAGTCTCCGCCGAAGCGCAGCGTGTGCTTGCCGTGGCTCCATCCCAGCGTGTCGGAAATCGTGTAGGTCTGGTTCAGGCTGCGGCGCGCGGAGGGATCGGAGACGCTGCGAAAATCCGAAAAGCTGAGCCGCGGGAGGCCCCAATCGAACGGGTCCGTGGAGACGCCGGTGATTCCGGCCGTTCCCTCGATATCGTTGACGAATGCGAAGAGGTTCGAGGTGGACGTGTGCAGGTGGTTGTAGTTGAAGCGCAGCAGGTTGAAGAGTTTTCCATGGTTGACGGTATAGCCGGCGGCAGCGTTCAAGCCCTGCGTGCCGCTGGTGCCGTTGAGCGAGGGGAACGGGCCGATCAGTTGGCTGTTGTTGCGCGAATAGTTGA
>DATFZR010000260.1:0-3094 GCA_035314265.1 Candidatus Acidiferrales bacterium | reverse complement strand
ATGGCCCTGCGCGAAGCGCTGGCCAACGCCGTGCTGCACGGCTGCAAATCCGACCCCGCCAAGCGCGTGGAGTGCACGGTGGCCTGCGAAGAAAACGACGGCATCCTGATTATCGTGCGCGACCCGGGCGTAGGATTCGACCCGCTGAACGTGAAGAGCCCGATTGTGGCGGAAAACATCCTCTCCGACCACGGCCGCGGAATTTTTCTGATGAACATGCTGATGGATGAGGTGCGTTGGGAGCGCGGAGGCACGGAGATTCACCTCCGCAAGAAGTAGGGCCGGGAAACTGAGGGAGCGATGTCCAGCCCGCCGGTAAAACTCGATCCTTTCAAGCCTACGGCGCCGGCCATTCCGGGTGTGCCGCAGCGTCCTCCGCAGGAAAAGAAGGCCGGGGATGCGAAGCCCGGCCCGCCCAAGCCTTCCGGCCCGCGGCCGCCCTGGCAGACTCCCGGCGTGATGGCCGGTGCGGCAGTCGTCGCCCTCGGCGTAATCACCTTCGGCTGGTGGGTTCTAAAGCCCGCTCCTCCTCCGGCGCCCGTGGTGATTGAACAGCCAACGAGTACCGGCACTCCGGGCACACCCGCCGCAGTGGCAAGTTCCACGCCTCAACTGCCGGACGCGCCCGGCCCAGTGGCTACCGTGGATGAAATGGCCAAGCCCTGGAGCGTGACGAAATTCCAGTTCCACAGAAAAACGGGCGAGGTGATCACCGGCATGGTGATCCGGCTTCCTTCTCCGCCGGGATACTGGGGCTTTCTCTCCGTGGCGCCCTACGGACGGTGCCCGCTGGAACTGGACACGGACCTGAAACAAATCCGCGAGCAATACCACTACGCCGCGATACATCCCATGGTGGTGGATTCGTGCACGCAGGTGGTGTACGACCCGCTCGCCACGGGCATCGCCGCAGGCGTGTGGATCCGCGGGAAAGTGGCGGCGGGACCGGGCATTCGCCCGCCGCTCGAGGTTGAAATCAAAGTGGACCAGGGCTTCGTGATCGCCGACCGCTCCGAATAGTTCCAGCCGCGCAAAACGGGAAGCCGCTCAAAGGCAGATTCTGGTGGCCTCCGGCTCGAGCTGCGCGCGCTCCTCGTCAATCTCGCCGAGGACCAAAGGCCGCGGGGCTGCACGCCCCGCGCTACATTTCCGCCCCCAGAAAGCGCGCGCGGCGCCGTCTAGGGGGCAGCGCCGCGCGAGCGGGGGCATACAGCAACTCGATCGAATCGGGCGCTTACGGAGTGGTGACCCGATTCGCCACCAGCACCGGGCCGCCCGTGAGCGGGTCTTGCAGCAGCAGGCCGACGATATCGAGCTGTATCGGCTGCGTGCCGGCGAGGGCGCTAAGGCCGCTCAGGCCGTCGAACTCCGTGGCGCCCGAGGTGAGCACGGTGAGCGGACCGTTGAGCACCACGCCCACAATTCCCTTCTCGTTGATCTGGAAGGTGCCCGTGTTGCCGTTCTGGATCACGGTGCTGCCGGGAACCCACGGCCCGTAGACGCCCTGGCGGTGCAGCACTACGCGCTTGATGGTCATGCTCGAGTTGCTGAGCGGCCCGCCGACCGTGACGTTCTGACCCACGATCAGGCTCGAGCTGTTGAACAGGAGCTGCGTGATGGGCAGATTCAGGCGGTAGATCATGAACTTCGCGCTGGCGGGCGCGTCGAACATGGCGATGGTGTCCGGCGCGAAGGCGGAATTGGCCGGAAGCGCGTCGCGCACGAACATGTTGAATTGCGTGTCTGTAGCCGTGGGCGGCTGCACATTGGTGATCAATCCTTCGGCAACGAAATGGTCCTGCGTCAGCACGGACACCTCGTCGGCGTCGAGCACCATGCTCGTGCGGTTCAGCAGGCCGGAGACGTCCACGATCGTGTTGGCATTGAACGTGGTCAGGTCGTCGCCGCTATCGGTGACGGTGCTGGAGCTGAGCTGCACGGTGATTTGCTTGCCGTTGGGGATTTGCATCACGAACGACTGGTTCGTCGGGTTCGCGGTAATCACCCCGCCGCGCAGACAGTCAATTTCCGCTTCGGCATTGGCCGGGTCCACCTGATGAATATTGAAGGTGGGCACGACGGTTCCGGTGATCTGGCCGTTCACGTCCACCTGGAGCGACTGGCGCACGTCAAAATCGAGGCGCAACCCGTTCAGGTTGTCACCGGTAAGCACGAGCGGCGGATTCATCAGCACGGTGATGGTGGACGTGGTGAGCGTCCCGTCCAGCATGGTGACGGTCGTGGGATTCCCGGTGGATACGTTGAGGTAGCCGATCACCGGATTCGCCACGGTGAGCGTGATGCTGGTATAGGTGCCCACCGGCGCGCTGTTCAGGTCCAGCAGCGTGCGCAGGCCGGTGAGCCGCGCGAAGTCCACCGTTTGCGCGGACGAAAGCAGCGTTGTGGTGTTCACGCCGTCCGATGCCGTCAAACCCGTCAGCGTCAGGTTGAATGTGATGACGCTGGCGAGCGGCGCATCCTGGCCGTAGACGGCCACGGAAGACATCTGTTTTGCCATCACCGGCGTCGGCGTGGTGGCCGTGCTGCTGCCGCATGCGATCAGCACGGCGCCGAGAACGAGCACACCAATAGCAGCGCACAAATAACGCGTGTATTTCATTTCCAGATTCCCCTTCCGGCGTTTTCCGCCGGTCCGTGCCACCCGTGGGCGGGGCGTTCTTTATCAATGGCGGCCAACGAATGGGCCACGTTCCCTGAAACACACGCTGTGAATAAAAGTTGCGCGATTCTTGACTTCGACGGGCCGCGCCAGTACAAACAGCCGAGCACAAATAGAGAGGGCACACACGGAGGCTGGCGAAATGGAGATTTCACGACGGCGGTGGATTGGTGGAAGCCTGGCGGGTTCCGTAGCGGCGGGCGCTCTCGGCGCGCTGGGCCTGGAGGCTGCCGCGCAGGAATCCGCGCCGCCGCGGCCCCTGCCGAAGGCCTTTGATTCCCTGCGTCCGCTGGGCGACCGCGTGCATCCGATTACGCCGCAGGAATTTGCGGCGCGCCGCGCGCACGCGCAGGAATTGATGGCGTCGTCCAAACCGGGATTCGACGCCATGTACGTCACGTCCGGCACCGCGCT
>DATFZR010000259.1:0-3668 GCA_035314265.1 Candidatus Acidiferrales bacterium | reverse complement strand
GCGCCGCATCGTGCCTTTCGCGTCTGCCTTTCGCATCGGGCCTGATGATCAGCTCGTTTTCTCCGCCTGCTTTCCGAACAGGTAGTGGCACACGATCCACTCGGAGCCGCCGCGATAGCCCCACAATTCGGCGCAGGCCATAAAAAAGAGGCGCCAGCGCTGCCGCCACTTTTGAGCGTGCCGCCGGCCATACGTGGCGGCCAGGACGGGAAGCAATCTGCCGGAGTTGGCGTCCATGCGCGCGAGCCAGGCGTTGGCCGTGCGCTGGTAGTGCGTGCCATCGAGGCGCCAGCGTTCGAGGCAGCGCACATCCCGGTCAAACGACGGCAGCAGGTCTTCGCTGGGCATCATGCCGCCGGCAAAGAAATGCCGCGCCATCCAGTCGTTTGGCCCCCGATCTTCATAGGGATAGGCGAAATGCGCGTGGGCAAATACGTGAACGAACAGAAGCGCGTCTGGCTGCATCCAGCGCGCGATGCGGGCGAACAGCTCGCGGTAGTTCCGCATGTGCTCGAACATTTCCACGGAGACGATGCGGTCGAAGCGGGCGCCGGGGTCGAATTCGTTCATGTCTGCGGTGATCACCTGCACGTTGTGGATTCCGCGGGCGCGCGCCTGCGCGTCAATGAAGTCTTTTTGCGAGCGGGAGTTCGAGACGGCGGTGATGCTGCAGTCCGGAAAGCGCCCGGCGAGATAGAGCGTAAGCGAGCCCCAGCCGCAGCCCAGCTCCAGGACGCGCTGGCCGGCGGCAATGCGGACGCGCGCGGCGGTCAGGGCGAGCATGGCTTCTTCGCCGGCGTCGAGCGTGTTGACGTCCGCCGGCCAATAGCCGCAACTGTATTTCATGTGGCGGCCGAGCACGTGCTGGAAAAACTCCGCGGGAACCTCGTAGTGCTGCGTGTTGGCGGCCTGGGTGCGAACGGCGATGGGACCGGCGCCCAGTTGCGCGACGAGTTCGCGGCGGCGCGCACGCTGCGCCTCCGGCCCTCCGGCGGATTCATCGCGGAGCCGCGAGGCGCAAATCCCGCGAATGCCCCAGCGAAGCAACGCGTCGGGTAGCAGTCCGGATTCCACGAGCGGCGCATACCAGGCCGGGAGGGCGAGTTCGGGCGTGGCTTCCTGCGCCGTAGCTGATTCTGGCGTGGCAGCCATTGGATCGAGCGTCATGACGTGCGCTGCTTTTTCTGGAACCAGGGAATGAAAGCGCTTGTGGTCTGCTGGTAGCGGCGGTATTCGTCTCCCCGCGAGCGCAATGCCTGCGCCTCTGTGGCCGGAATGCCCGTCACGCGGAACAGGAAGAACAGCATCAGGGCGGGACAGGCGAGCGCCAGCCATCCCCAGGGCGCGGCAAACGCGTACAGCGCGTAGGCGACCCAGATCAGCCATTCGAAGAAATAATTGGGATGGCGCGAATAGCGCCAGAGGCCCGTGTCGCAGGTTTTTCCTTTGTTGACGCGATCGGACTTGAAGGCGTGGAGTTGCGCGTCGGCCGTGGCCTCCCCGGCAAAGGCCACCGCCCAGATTCCCGCGGCGGCAAACTCGTTCCAGCCGAGCGCAGGTTGCGGATCGAGCGCGGCGAGCAGAAACGGAATGGAGAGGAACACGTCGAGCAGCGCCTGGGCCTGGAAGAAAATGAGGAATTTGAAGGGCAGGCTCGTCTTCCAGGATTGACGGAGCTCCACGTAGCGTCCTTCTTCGGGATGGCCGAGGATGCGCGTGAACAGGAGATAGAACGCGAGGCGATAGCCCCATACGGCCGCGAGCGCGGCGAGCAGCCAGCGGCGCGGGGCGTAGCCGGGTCCCACGGCGGCAAAAAAGATGGCCAGCGTGGGAAGAAGAAATGCCCAGCCGAAATCCACGATGGCCGCATTGCGCATCGGCAGGTGCAGCAGCCACAGCAGGGTCATCACGCCCGCGGCGACGAGCCAGCCCAGCAGCAGGAGATGGAGGGCGGGCGTCACGAGTCCTTTCCGGTGGGGGAGCCCGTAGAGGGAACGGCCGCGCTCGCTGCTGTCTCGCGCGGCAGCGCGGGAATCAGCCGCAGCAGCGGGACGAGGACGGCGTAGATGACAAGCACTTCCAGAGGAGCCAACACGGCCCAGCCCAGCGTTGCGCGCAGGATGGAGCCCCACAGCTTCACCAGGCTTCCCCACAAATCAGCGCGGAACATCGCGGTGATTTGCCCGATGGAGAGCGGCAGGGGTTTTGCGCGCGTGAGAAATTCTCCGGCGCGCATGTAGGGGATGAAGAGCAGAAGCTGAAGCGGAGACGCGGCCCAGTTGGCGGCCTGGATGGCGGGAAGGTTCAGGCGGAAGGCGAGTGCGGCGGCGGCGCACAGGGCCGTGCCCAGGCCGAACGAAATCGGCACGCTGGTGATGGCGATGCCGAGGGCCAGGCAGAGCGCGATCTTCTCGGGCGACAGCCCCTGTTGGAGCAGGCCGCGGAGAAAGGCGAGGATCTTGCGGAGAATCTTCATGCGGCCCGCGGGGCGAACAGCGACCTGAGCGGTTCCTCCGGCTTCAAGCGGAGGATCTGCAAGAGAACGTAAAGGGACATTGCGATGTTGCCGAGGAGCAGGATCAGAACCAGCCAGACGATTTTGATGCCGAGATCGCGCTCGCGGAAGCAGACCCAGACGAAAAAGGTGATGAATCCGCAGTAGGCGTCAAACAGCGTGGCAATCGCCCAGGGCTGCGCGTTATAGGCGGCACGCACTGCCGGGTCGAGCAGGTTGGAATGCAAGGCGGCCCACGCGGTGACTCCGATCATCACCGCAAAGATGACGGCAAAAAGCGCGGTCAGAAACGACCTCATGGCTCCTCCCCTTCTTCCTCGAGACTCAATCCAGGCCCGCAGCGCGTGCGTACCGTCTTTGTGGGCCTTGCGCGCCGCTCCGCACTCCTACATACGTCGACGAGCATCCGGAGGCCGGGCGACTCCCGGCTTTACCAGGCGCGGCGGTTGGAGTTAGGCTACACAGCTTCAGGGTCGGTTGCCAGAGTCCGCCGGCAACTGGGATTCCAGCAGGCGTGTGCCATCCCCCTGGCGGAGACTTTCGGGCTTGAAAGAAATCGCTGTCATCGGCTCCGGGATTTCGGGCTTGGCCGCGGCGTATTACCTCAGCCGCCGGCATCGCGTCACGCTGTTCGAGCGCGAGGAGCGGCTGGGCGGGCACACGCACACGGTGTCCGTGGAAACGGAAGCGGGCACGCTGCCCGTTGACACCGGCTTTATCGTCCACAACACGCGCAACTATCCAAACCTGGTGAGGCTTTTCGGCGAGCTGGGCGTTCCCACGGTGGAAAGCGATATGTCGTTTTCCGTGCGCGACGCGCACTCCGGCTTTGAATACAGCTCGCGCGGCCTGCGTGGTTTCTTCGCGCAGCGTGCCAGCCTGTTGCGCGGGCGGCAATACGGGCTGCTGAGGGAGGTCCATCGCTTCAACCAGGCTGCGCGCCGCCTGCTGGCGCACGACGGGGCCGAAGGGGTGACGCTGGAAGACTTTCTCGAGCGGCAGAGGTTCAGCCGGGCATTCACGCGGGGCTACCTCTACCCGCTGGCTTCCGCGATCTGGTCAACGGCGCTGGGGCAGATTGGCGCGTTTCCGGCGACGACGCTCTTTCGATTTTTTGAAAATCACGGAATGCTGCAACTCACGCGGCACATCG
>DATFZR010000258.1:0-3117 GCA_035314265.1 Candidatus Acidiferrales bacterium | reverse complement strand
CTCGGCTTCGTCGCGCTCCAGTGGCGTGACGTAAAGATGGGCCGCAGAGCGCAGGAATTCACCACCCTCATCAAAGGACTGGTCTACCTGGCCATCGTGGCGGGCTGCTTCCTCCTGGGCGGCGGCCATCGCCAGGCCGCGGCCGCCGCAAACGCCGCCGCGCCCACCTCCATAGCGCCCGTCTACTCGATGGCGCTGGCCGTCATGCTCGCGCTCCAAGCCGTCATCTACACCTACGACGGCTGGAACGGTCCCATCTACTTCTCCGAGGAAGTGAAGGACCCCGGCCGCGAGATTCCGCGCGCCATGTTCGGCGGCGTTTTCTCCATCATGGCCATCTACATCTCCTTCAACCTCGCGCTCGTCTACGTGCTGCCGTTGCGCTCCATCGCCGGCGACGACTTCGCCATCGGCAAGGTCGCGAACATGATCCTCGGCCCGCGCGGCGAGATGCTGATCCTCGGCCTGATGATCGCCGCGCTGCTCAGCGCCGCCAACGCCTATCCGCTGATGGCCACGCGCGTCCTCTTCGCCATGAGCTGCGACGGCCTGGTCAGCCGCCGCGCCACCGCCGTCAACGCCGGCGGCACGCCCACCACCGCGCTCGTCGTCAGCACCGCCGCGTCCATCGCCTTCATCACCGTAAAGGAGTTCAGCGCGCTCATCGAGATGATGGCCTACTTCTTCGTCGCCAATTACGCGATGTCGTTCCTCTCGCTGTTCATCCTGCGGCGCCGCGAGCCAGACGCGCCGCGTCCGTATCGCGCCTGGGGTTATCCGTGGACGACAGGCCTCGCGCTGCTGGGAGCGGTCGCCTTCCTGGTGGGCAGCATCGTGGCCGACATAACCAACACACAGGCCGAACGCCACTACAGCATCTACGCGCTGGCTCTGCTCGCGCTCAGCTATCCCGCGTTTCGCCTGATGCGGCGCAAGGACTACAAAGGCAGTGGTCAGTGATCAGTGGCCAGTGGTCAGCTGCGAGACGCGAGCCTTGTAGCGCAGGGCGATAGCCCTGCGGCTCCTTCCGATCTTCTCCCTCTGTTCCCCAAAAACCGCAGGGCTCAAATCCAATCGCCCTGCGCTACAAACCACCGTCCACCGCCGCGCGTTCCGCTGGCCACTGACCACTGGCAATCACTGGCCAGTGGCGTCAACCGCGAGCCGCGAGCCCTGTAGCGCAGGGCGATAGCCCTGCGGCTCCTTCCGATCCTCTCCCTCTGTTCCCCAAAACCGCAGGGCTCAAATCCAATCGCCCTGCGCTACAAACCACCGTCCAGCGCCGCACGTTCCGCTCTGGCCACCGATCACTGGCCACTGGCCACTTCCTCAAACCTTCTCCGCAATCGTCTTCGCCTGCAAAAACAACAATAAATAATCCTTCCCGCCAGTCTTCGAATCCGTTCCCGACATATTGAACCCGCCAAACGGATGCGCGCCCACCATCGCGCCCGTGCACTTGCGGTTCAAATACAAATTCCCCACGTGGAACGACTCGCGCGCCCGCTCGAGCTTCTCCGGATTCTTGCTGTACAGCGCGCCGGTCAGCCCGAATTCGCTGTCGTTCGCAATCTCCAGCGCGTGATTGAAGTCGCGCGCCTTGATCACCGCCAGCACCGGCCCGAAAATCTCTTCCTGCGCCAGGCGCGACCGCGGCGCCAGGTCCGCGATCACCGTCGGCTCCAGGAAGTACCCGTCGCCGCCCGCGTGCCCTCCGCCGGCCACCAGCCGCCCTTCCTTCTTCCCTACTTCGATGTAGTCCTGAATCGTCTTCATCGCGCCCTTGTTGATCACCGGACCCATGTAGTTCGCGGGATCGTCCGCGGCGCCCACCTTGATCTTCTTCACGCGCTCCACGAGTTTCGCAAGGAACTGGTCGTAGACCTTCTCCGCCACGATCGCGCGCGAGCATGCCGAGCACTTCTGCCCCTGATACCCGAACGCGCTCACCGCCACGCCTTCTACTGCGGAATCCACATCGGCCTCGTCGTCCACCACGATGGCGTCTTTGCCGCCCATCTCCAGCACCGTGCGCTTGATCCACAACTGCCCGGGCTGCGTCTTCGACGCCACTTCTTGAATGTGCAGGCCCACTTCTTTCGAGCCCGTAAAGCCGATAAACCGCGTCTTTGAATTGGCGACCAAGGAATCACCCACCACGCTGCCGCGCCCCACCACGCAGTTCACCACGCCGGCAGGCATCCCGGCCTCAAACGCCGCTTCGATAAACTTGTGCGCGATCGCCGGCGTATCGCTCGAAGGCTTCAGCACCACCGTGTTGCCCGCCACCACCGCGGCCATCACCAGCCCGGCCATGATCGCGCACGGAAAATTCCACGGAGGAATCACCGCGCCCACGCCCAGCGGGATGTACACCAGGTAGTTCTTCTCGTTCTGATAGGGCACGAGCGGCTGCGGATGCCCCAGGCGCAGCATTTCGCGCGCGTAGAATTCCAGAAAGTCGATGGTCTCGGCCGTGTCCGCATCGGCCTCGGGCCAGGTCTTGCCGGCTTCGTAGCAGATCCAGGCGTTGAATTCGTGCTTGTTCTTGCGAATCACCTCGGCCGTGCGGAAGAGCAACCCGGCGCGCTCCTCGACGGGCACGTGCCTCCACGACTCAAACGCCTTGTGCGCCACGTCCACGGCGCGGTTCGCGTCGTCGGCAGTGCCTTCAGAAAACGTGCCGATCAGCTCGGCAGGACGCGAAGGATTGTGCGAGGAGATCTTCTTCTCCCGCGTGATGCGTTCCGCTCCGATAATAATCGGATAATCCCGCCCGAACTGCGACTTCACCTTGGCCAGCGCCGCTTGCATTGCAGCGCGATTTTCAGGCTTCGTGTAATCAAGAAACGGTTCGTTGCGGAACTCTCCGCGCTCGACAGCAACTTCAGCGATAGCCATAGCAGTCTCCTTCGATGTTCAATCAGCGATAGACATATTCTAGCCGCACAACGCTGGCCCGACAAGGGAGGGCCGGCTTCTCCCGCCGGAAGGCTGGCGGGCCGAAGCTCTTGGCACAGGAGGGACACGCGACCCATACGTCCCAACGCCTCAGGACTGGCGTGACTGACCTCACTGAACACTGTCCACTGGCCACTGACCACCGCCTCGCGTGTC
>DATFZR010000257.1:0-8071 GCA_035314265.1 Candidatus Acidiferrales bacterium | reverse complement strand
GAACTTGACGGTTTCTTCCCCGATTTCGGGCCGGAATACGCGCGTCGCCCCGCCGCCACCCGCGTCTTGCGTCGGCGTGGGAGCGGGCGCAGGCGACGGCTTTCCGCCGCCGCCGATGCTGCCGATGCGCGTCTTATCCGTTCCGGTTTCGCCTTCGGGACGCCCCACCGGCTTGCTGCGCATCAGGGTGAGTTCTTCCCTGCTGGGAACGCGGCGGTCCTCGGCGGCGCGCAACAGCACGGGCACGCGCTCGTCAATGATGTCTCCGCGCTCGAGCACGCGCAGAATCTTGGCGGCCTCGTCGAATTTCTTGTTCTCCAGCAGGTCGATCGCCTTCAGCGCCTGCTCGTCGTGATTGCGCTGCTGATCGCGGCTGGAGCGTTCCTGCTTGGCGATCTCGATCAGCTTGGTGAGGTCGGTATCCTTGCCCGTCTGGACGACGGTGCGGTTGCCGAGATCGATCGCGCCCGTCAGGTCGCCGCGCTCGATGGACTGGCGCATCGTGCGCAGGCGGTCGTCGAGCAGCTTCTGCCGCTCGCGGTTCTTCGATTCCTTCTGCTGCGTGGTGGTCTGCTCGAGCCGCTGCTTGAATTCCGCGTCGCTCGGAAACTCCTTGAGCGCTTCCTGGCATGCCGTAACGGCCGCGTCGAAATTGCCGGCCTGCACCTGGTTATTGATCTCCTGGTTGCGGGCCTGCCGGCGGCGCAGCAGGTCCTGCTGCGTGCGCTGCGTCCTGGCGAACTCCACCAGGCGGCTCAGCTCGAAATCTTCCGGAAATTCCTTGAGCAGCCCTTCGCCGTTGCCGATGGCGTCGTCGAACTTCTCGTCGGCCACCAGCTTCTTCAGGCTGTCCAGTTCCTTCTGCAGGCGCAGTTGGCGGGAATGCTCGCCGCGCTCCTGCAACACCAGCTCGCGCAGCTTTACAGCCGCCGATTCGGTGGGATAGCGCTGCAGCAACCCGTCCAGGGTGCCCAGCGCATCGTTGAAGGACTGGGCGCCCAGCAGTTTCCGCGCCTCGGCCAGCGACTTCTGGATCTCGTCCTGGGATTTGTCCGCGCGGACGGCGTCGAGCAGCTTGGCGACTTCGCTCTCACCCGGATGGCTGCGCTCGAGTTCATCGAGCACCTTGAGCGCCTCGTCATACTGCTGCGCGGTCCACAACTGGCGGGCGCGCTGCACGCCCTCCGTTAGCTGTTTGCGCTTGCCGCGGCGTTCTTTCTCTTCCGTAATCTGGCTGCGCAGCGATCGCGCGTCGTCGTTGTCCGGCGCCGCCTTGAGAACTTTTTCGAGGCTCTGCTCCGCTTCCGTCAGGCTGCCTTCAGCCAGCCGCTGCCGGGCCTCGCGCATTCCCGCCTGCACCAGTTGCAGTTGCATCGCGGCTTCCTGCACCTTGCCGAGCAGCTCGCGCGCGGGCATGAAGTTCGAATCGAGATGTAGTGCGGCGTCGGCCTCGCGGCGCGCGTCTTCCAGGTGGCCTTCTTGCAGGTGCTTCTCCGCGATGGCCACAAAGTCGTTGAGCTTAGGCAGAACTTCGCTGCGGCGGATTTCCGAGTTGACCTTGTCCAGCAGCGTCTTGGCGTGCAGGTGCGAGGTGTCCAGCACCAGCGCCTGCTTCAGCAGCTCCTTGGCGCGCTGCAGCTCGCCGCTCTTCAGCATGTTTTCGCCCTGGTTCACCAGGTCGCCCACGCTTTCCTGCTGCATCTTCCGGGCGACCGGCTCCAGCTCGTTCAGCAGCTCTTCCATGCTCTGGTAGCGCTCGCCGGGTTCTTTCCTGAAGATCCGCCGGACCACATCATCGAGCTCCGTCGGCAGGTCCGGCCGGTGATCGCGGATGGACTTGGGCTCCTGGCTCACGATCGCGAACATCACCGCGGTGATATTCCCGCCCATAAAGGGCTTCGTGTAGGTCAGGATTTCGTACATCATCACGCCCACGGCCCAGATGTCGGAGCGCCCGTCCACCTTCTCCCCGCGGATCTGTTCCGGCGACATGTAGTCGATCGTGCCGATCAACATGCCGGAAGAAGTGGACGAGGTATCCGTCAGGCGCGCGATGCCGAAGTCCACCACCTTCACGGCGCCTTCATGGGTCACCACGATGTTGCCGGGCTTGATGTCGCGGTGGACGATGTTGCGTTTGTGCGCGTATTCGAGCGCGCGGCACACCTGCACGATGTAGTTGAGTTTGATCGAAGCGGGTAGGGCGTTCTGCCCGCCCGCATCCCGTTCCTTGTCCACCATGTGCGAGAGGTCGTCGCCCTCGAGCAGTTCCATGGCGATGTAGGGAGTGCCGCTGTCTTCTCCCATGTCGTAGATCGTTACGATGTTGGGATGTTGCAGGGCGCCCGCGGCGCGCGCCTCGCGGTAGAACCGTTCGAGAAGATCGGGGTTATCTGTGAAGTTTCCGGTGATCGTTTTAATCGCAACCGTGCGGCCGATGAACGGGTCTTTCCCGCGGTACACCACGCCCATGGCCCCGCGGCCCAATTCACCTATGATCTCGAATTTGCCGATCTTTTTCTGAATGACCGCTAACTCCTGCGCAGACGCGCCTCAGCGCCCTGTAGACACACGTCTTACGCCGCAGGCAAGACGGCACACACGGGCGCTGTGCGCACACACGGCGCCCAGACCGCCTGCCTTAACCCGATAGTGACAAATGGGGGTAGGGGTGTCAATGGGCCCCCATGGGCCTGTACGTAGGTGCCAATCCATGGGGTTACGGGGGAAACTTTAGTACCACAACTGCCGTGGCGAGGCTCCCTCTGGCCGGACCCTCTTTAGCATGCTCGTTAACCAAGAATTTCCCCGAGTTGAAGCTGATCTACGCAAAGAGCGACGCCCCTTTTCCCCAGGCCCGTGCGATGAGCTTCTGCACAGGCACGAACAGCAGGGGGAGCGACCAAGCCAACGCAAGCGCCGGCAAGACACCGTGGAGGAGACAGTCCCAGATCACCATCCGGGCGACATCAACGTCCAGGATGCCACCAGGAGCCTGGCGCCAGATCCGCAGCGCATCCCAGACCCCGCTCGCCCCGGCGACGAACAGGAACGCGCCGCAGAGCATCAGAAGAACGTCGAGCAACGCCTTCTCTCGTTTCGTGACATCCATGCAGCGGCTCGCCCTCGCCCATCAGGTGACGAGCGCCAACGCAATAGCGGATTGCGACCCTGCAAGGATGCGAGGAAAGCTCAATCTCCCGCACGTGCTCGCTTCTCCTCCCGCTGTAAAAACCATTTTCGCTCACTTTGTGCTTGACTTATGTATAATCATAGAGTACTATGTCGCCGGGATGACTGTCCATGCCCACCGTCACGCCGCTCTATGGAGGCCCGCTTTCGCCTAACTCCTGTGCATTCTGCACTTACGAAAAATACGTCTGCAAGCCCCGCAGAATCAGCAGTTACGAAACAAAGAACTTAGACTACCTTTAGAATCAACAGTTACGAAAAAAGGCCGGGGGGGGTACCCGCACCACTACTTGGTGCCCCACCGAAAGCCGCCGTATACCCCGAGCCCTTCCCCCTGTACAATACCGCGCGCTACGGGACCGCTGGCTGCCCAACCCGGGCAGGCTCGGTTCCCGCGGGATTGCCTCACACAGCCGGACTGCAGGGGACAATTACGCCTATGAATGACCAAGATAAGCTGACAGCCGAAGAAGAACGCCTGGAAAGCGCGCGCGACCGCAAGTCGCACTGGAAGCGCTGGGGGCCGTACCTCTCCGAGCGCCAATGGGGCACGGTCCGAGAGGACTACAGCGCCCACGGCACCGCGTGGGACTACTTCACCCACGACCAGGCGCGCTCGCGCGCCTATCGTTGGGGCGAGGATGGCCTCGGCGGCATCTGCGACCGGCACGGGCTCGTCTGCTTCGCCCTGGCGCTCTGGAACGGCCGCGACCCCATCCTGAAGGAACGGTTGTTCGGGCTGGGCGGCAATGAAGGCAACCACAGCGAAGACGTGAAGGAGTATTACTTCTACCTGGATTCCACGCCGACGCATTCCTACATGCGGATGCTCTACAAATATCCGCAACGCGAGTTTCCCTATGGCTTGATCGTCGAGGAGAACCGCCGGCGCGGCCGCACCGATCCTGAATTCGAGCTCTACGATTCGGGAGTGTTCGACGACGACCGCTACTTCGACGTGATCGTGGAATACGCCAAGGCGACTGCGGACGACATTCTGATCCGCATCACCGTGGAAAATCGCGGGCCCGAAGCCGCCGATATCCACGTGCTGCCTACCGTGTGGCTGCGCAATACCTGGAGTTGGAACGATCTTCCCAAGACGTCCGGCATCACCCGCATCGACCGGCGCGAAGACTCCGAAGTGCTGGAAATCAAGGACGACTATTACGGCAAGCGCTGGCTCTACTGCGAGGGAAACTCCACCTTGCTGTTCACTGAAAACGAGACAAACTCCGAGAAGCTGTGGGGCCAGCCGAATCGCTCGCCCTACGTGAAGGATGCCTTCCACAGTTACCTGATCCAGGGGCGCAAGGATGCGGTGAATCCGGGTCTCGTGGGCACCAAGGCGGCGCCGCATTACAAAATCAACGTGCCGGCGGGAGGATTTGAAGTGATCCGGATGCGGCTGACCGATCTGGGCGATGCCAGTCCTATATTCGGGCCGTCGTACGAAGAGACGTTTGTGAAGCGCGTGGACGAGTCCGACGAGTTCTTCGACAAGCGCACCGGCAAGAGCAAGATGGACGACGTGCAGGAAGTGCAGCGCCAGGCCTTTGCCGGCATGCTGTGGTCCAAGCAGTACTACGGCTACGACGTGCACACCTGGCTGCACGGCGATTCCGCCATGCCCACTCCCCCGCCCGAACGCCTTAAAGGACGCAACCGCACCTGGGAGCACCTCTACAACGCCGACGTCATCTCCATGCCCGACAAATGGGAGTACCCCTGGTTCGCCGCGTGGGACCTGGCCTTCCATTGCATTCCGCTCGCGCAGGTGGACCCCGACTTCGCGAAGGAGCAGCTCCTGCTGCTGCTCCGCGAATGGTACATGCATCCCAACGGGCAGTTGCCGGCCTACGAATGGGCGTTCAGCGACGTGAACCCCCCGGTGCACGCCTGGGCGGCCATGCGCGTTTACAAAATCGAAAAGCGCATTCGCGGCAAGGCCGACTTCGAATTCCTCGAGCGCGTCTTCCACAAACTGCTGCTGAACTTTACCTGGTGGGTGAACCGCAAAGACCCCGAAGGCATGAACGTGTTCGAGGGCGGCTTCCTGGGCCTGGATAACATCGGAGTGTTCGACCGCTCCGCCCCGCTGCCCACCGGAGGGCACATCGAGCAGTCCGACGGCACGAGTTGGATGGGCATGTTCTGCCTGAACATGCTGAACATCGCCTCGGAGCTGGCCCTGAAAGATCCCGCCTACGAAGATGTGGCCAGTAAATTCTTCGAGCACTTCGTGTACATCGCCCACGCCATGCACGACATGGGCAACGAGGGCCTGGCCCTGTGGGACGAGGAAGACGGCTTCTACTACGACGTGCTGCACCTCCCCAACGGCGGACGCCACCCGCTCAAGGTCCGCTCCATGGTCGGGCTCACCCCGCTGTTTGCCGTGCTCACCATCGAGCCCCAGATCCTGGCCAAATTCCCCGGCTTTGGCCGCCGCATGCAGTGGTTCCTGGACAATCACCCGGACGTTCCCGACCACATTGAAGCCACGCGCAGCTCGAAGTATGGCGTGCGCCGGCTGCTCAGCCTGGTGAACCGCGGGCGGCTGGAACGCATGGCGCGTTACCTGCTCGACGAGACGGAATTCCTTTCGCCTTATGGCGTGCGCGCCCTTTCGCGTTTCCACCACGACCATCCCTACGAACTCAAGGTGAACAACGTCATCCACCGCGTGGACTACGAACCGGGCGAATCTTCGACCGGCCTGTTCGGCGGCAACTCCAACTGGCGCGGGCCCATCTGGTTCCCCGTGAACTACCTATTGATCGAAGCGCTCCAGAAATTCCACCACTACTACGGGGACGATCTGAAGGTGGAGTGCCCCGTCGGCTCCGGCAAGATGCTGAATCTGTGGGACGTGGCCACGGAGCTTTCGCGCCGGCTGATCCGCATCTTCCTGCGCGACGAGCATGGCCGCCGCGCCGTGTTCGGCGGCAACGAGAAATTCAATCACGACCACTACTGGCAGCACATGATTCCCTTCTACGAATACTTCCACGGCGACAACGGCGCGGGCCTGGGCGCCAGCCATCAAACCGGCTGGACCGGCCTCGTGGCGAAGCTGATCGAACAGAGCGGACAGTGAGCCAATTAAAAGGCCTGCGAGCGTTTCTCGATCGCGCCGCCCCGCTTCCGGTGGCGGCCGACTTCGGCCGGGAAGTGTGCGGCAACGCCGCTACAGCGGAGTCGCGCGAGTGGCTGGTGAGCAACGGCATCGGCGGCTTCGGGTGCGGCACGCTGGCGGGCAACGTCACGCGCCGCTACCACGGCCTGCTGATCGCCGCGCTCAATCCTCCCGTGGGACGCACGCTGCTCGTCTCCAACGTAGACGCGATCGCGGAATACGACGACCAGCACTATCCCCTCACCACGCAGCGCTGGTGGAATGCCGGCCATCCCTCCCTGGTGCCCGAAGGCGGGCACCGCCATATCGAGCGCTTTCGCCTGGAAGGCACCACGCCGGTGTGGACGTTTGCGATGGCGGACGCTCTGCTGGAAAAACGCATATGGATGCAGCAGGGCGAGAACACCACGATGGTGGCGTTCACCCTGGTTCGCGCCAGTCGCCCGCTGCGGCTGGCGCTGAAGACGATTGTGAACTACCGCGATTTCCACTCCAGCACGCACGCAGGCGACTGGTGGATGAACGTCGAGCCCGTGGCAGGCGGCCTGCGCGTCACCGCGTTCGACAAAGCCACCCCGTTCTACCTTCTGAGTGCTGGGGCCGCTGCCGAGCCTGTCCACGAATGGTATCGAGACTTCGATCTGCCGGCCGAACGCGAACGCGGCCTGGACGATCACGAAGACCACCTGCACGCCGGAACTTTCCGCGCCACGCTGGCTCCCGGCGATTCGATCGCGATTGTGCTCTCCACGCGCCCCGATCCGGAACTGGACCCTGCCGCCTCCTACGCCCAGTGCGCGACCGAGCAGCACCGCCTGATGGCGCACTGGCGCTCCGCCGATTCCACCCTGGCCGAACAGGCGCCGGAATGGATCAGCCATCTGGTGCTCGCCGCAGACCAGTTCATCGCCATCCGGCCGCTGTCGGACGATCCCGAAGCGAAGACGGTGCTGGCCGGATTCCCCTGGTTCTGCGATTGGGGACGCGACACCATGATTTCCCTTTCCGGCCTGACGCTTTCCACCGGCCGTCCGGAAATTGCGCGGAGCATCCTGCACACCTTCGCCCGCTTCGTGGATGGCGGGATGCTGCCCAACTGTTTTACCGACGCCGGCACCGCCCCCGAATACAACACGGTGGACGCCACGCTGTGGTTCTTTGAGGCCGCGCGGCAATACTATGCCGCCGCGAACGACGATGCGTTTCTGCGCGAGCTGTTTCCCGTGCTCGACGGCATCGTCGCGTATCACCAGCGCGGCACGCGCCACAATATCCACGTGGATGCCGCAGACGGATTGCTCTACGCCGGAGCGCCGGGCGTGCAGCTCACCTGGATGGACGCGCGCGTGGGCGAACGCGTGATCACGCCGCGCATCGGCAAGCCCGTGGAAATCAACGCCCTTTGGTACAACGCGCTGCTGACCATGGCGGCCTTCGCGCGCCGCCTGGGCAAGCCCGCCGCAGACTATGAGGCCATGGCTGCGCGCGTCCGCGAGAGTTTCGCCCGCTTCTGGAACGCGGCGGAGGGCTGCTGCTTCGACGTGCTCGACGGCCCTTCCGGCAACGAGGCGGCCGTGCGGCCCAACCAGATTTTCGCCGTATCGCTGCCGCAGAGCCCGCTCGCGGCCGCACAGCAGGCTGCGGTGGTGGAGGTTTGCGGCCGGCGCCTGCTCACTTCTTTCGGGCTGCGCAGCCTGGCCCCGGGAGAATCCGCCTATGCGGGGCGGTACGAGGGCGGGC
>DATFZR010000256.1:0-6178 GCA_035314265.1 Candidatus Acidiferrales bacterium | reverse complement strand
TTCGTGGCGAGAACCAGCGTGCTCAGAAAATCGCCGGCGATTCCTCCGGCCATCCTCGCGAGGAAATCAGCAGTGGCGGGAGCGATCACCAGCGCGTCAATGCGCTGCGCCACGGCAATATGCTCGATGGCGCTTTCCACGTTTGCCGGGGCTGCCGCCTGCTCGCCGCCGAACATCTCCGTAATGACTTTACGGCCGGTGAGCGCGGCAAAGGTGAGCGGGGCGATGAACTCGCATGCGGCCCGGGTCATCACCACTTCGACCTCGAGGCCCTCCTGCTGGAGCAGACGGACCAGTTCCGCGGCCTTGTAGGCCGCCACTCCGCCCGTCACTCCAACGGCGACGCGCATGGGACCTTCCTCAGACTATTCCTTGCGCCGGCCCTTTTCTTCGGCGCGGTCGGAAATCTCGGGCACGTCGTATTCGAGCAGTTGGTGCTGGAGTTCTTCCACGGCAATGCGCGTGGGCTTATGGGCGCGGGTGTGCCCCAGCAGCATGGGCGCACCGGCCATCAACTGGCGGGCGCGCTTGGCGGCAAGAATCACAAAGGCGAATTGGCTGCTGGGTGGTTCTTTTGGCTCAGGCATTTGAAACGTTATCCTCCAAATGAGTGGAGCACGTTCCGCACGGTGTCCGATTCCAGAGCCGTCTTGCTGCGGCTGCGTGCCGCACGAACGATGGCTTGGACCCTCCGGCCGGCGTGTTCCAACTCGTCGTTGATCACAATATAGTCGTAGTGGCTCAGGTGCTCCAGAATTTCCTGCCTCGCCTGCGCCAGCCGCCGCTCGATCTCTTCTTCCGAATCCTGCCCGCGGTTGCGAAGCCTCTGGCCCAGCGCCTCGCGTGAGGGTGGCAGGATGAAAATGGAGACCGAATCGGGAAGCGACTGCCGGACCTGCGCGGCTCCCTGCACGTCAATCTCGAGGACCAAGTCCCAGTGTTTTGCGCCGGCCTCTTCCAGCCAGCGCTTGGGCGTGCCGTAGGACCGGCCAAAGACGCGGGCATGTTCCAAAAACTCCCCGCGCTCCACCATGCGCTCGAACTCTTCCTCAGTCACGAAATTGTACCATTTTCCGGGGTCTTCCGCCGCGCGCGGCTTGCGCGTTGTGCAGGAAATGGAAAACATGATTTTGGGCAGCTCCAGCATCTTTTCGACCAGCGTGGATTTGCCGCAGCCCGAAGGCCCGGAAACGATGAAAGTAAGCGGTGGATGGGATGCAGGCATCGGCGTTTGTTAGCGGTCCTCCACGGGTTCGGCCCTACTCCACGTTCTGCATCTGCTCGCGGAGCCGTTCAATTTCCGCCTTCACTTCGAGCGCCAGGTCCGTAATGGCCAGCCCCTGAGACTCGACCCCCGGCGTCTTCGAGAGCATGGTATTCGATTCCCGCTGCATTTCCTGCAAAAGAAAATCGAGCTTCTTCCCGGCCTCGGGGTCCGACTCCAGCAGGCCGTCAAATTGCTTCAGGTGGCTGCGCAACCGGGCCACTTCCTCGGTGATATCGGAGCGCTCCGCCAGCATCGCGGCCTCCTGCGCCAGCCGCGCCGGATCCATCACCGTGTTGCCCAGAAGGTCCGCCAGGCGCTCATTCAGCCGCCGCGCGAATTCCGGGCGCAGCGTGGCCGCCAGCCCCTCGATTTGCTGCGCGTGGCCGGTAATCTTGTGCAGGCGCTCGTGCATCTCCGCGGCGAGTGTGGCGCCTTCGGTCGAGCGCATCTCGTCCAGCCGGCCGAGCGCGTCGTCCAGGCAGCGGTCAATCAAGGCGGCCGCGCGCTCCACATCTTCTTCCGAAGGCAGGCCCGCGCCCGCCACCACGCCCGGCAGCCGCATCAGGGCCACAAAATCAATGGCCTGCGGCGCGCCGAATTCCTTGCTCAGCTCCTGCGCCGCCCGCGCGTAGGCCGCTGCCAGCGCCTGGTTCAGCTGCACGGCGATGGGCCCGGTGGCCTCAACGCGCAGAGTCACGTCCACGTGGCCGCGTCGCACATGCTGCCGCACCTTCTGCCGCAGCCGCGGCTCGAGCGGCTCCCATCCCTCCGGCAGGCGCACGTGCAGGTCCAGAAAGCGATGATTCACGCTGCGGATGCTCACGCGCAGGGCCAGGCCGTTTTCCTCGGCGCGCGACTGCGCGTATCCCGTCATGGACCGAATGCCGTTGGACCGCCGCGCCACGTCAGGCCTCCCGAAGCTTCTGGATCTCTGCGGAGCGCGAACGCGCCAGCGCCTCCGTCCCAAATTGCAACTCGTAGAGCCGCGCGTACAGGCCGCCGCGCGCCAGCAGTTCGTCGTGCGTTCCGCGCTCGCGGATCTGTCCGTCGTCAATCAGCAAAATCGCGTCTGCGCTGCGAATGGTGGAAAGGCGGTGCGCGATCACGAACACCGTCCGGCCCGCCATCAGGTTGGCCAGCGCCTGCTGCACCAGCCGCTCCGATTCCGAGTCCAGCTCCGACGTGGCTTCGTCCAGGATCAGGATGGGCGAATCCTTCAGCAGCGCGCGCGCGATCGCGATGCGCTGCCGCTGCCCGCCGGAAAGCCTCTGCCCGCGCTCTCCGATCACCGTCTGATACTTGCTGGCCATCTCCCCGATAAAGTCGTGCGCCAGCGCCGCGCGCGCGGCGGCGAACACGCGGTCCTCGGCCATCTCCGGCCGCCCGTAGCAGATGTTGTTCCACACCGTGTCGTTAAAGAGGATGGTCTCCTGCGTCACGATGGAAATCTGCTCGCGCAGCGAACGCAGGCTCAGGTCCTGCAGGTCGTGCCCGTCCATCAAAACGCGTCCCGAAGTGGGCGAATAGAAGCGCGGCAGCAGGTTCACCAGCGTGGTCTTTCCCGCTCCGCTCGCGCCCACGATGGCTACCACCTCGCCGGCCCGCGCCTCCACGCGAATCCCGCGCAGAATCGGCTGGCCCCCGGGATACGCAAAGCTCACGTTGTCGAAAACGATGCGGTCGGAAAACCGGGCCAGCGCCACGCTGCCCGGCGCGTCCGGCGTCTCCTCCGGCAGGTCCAGCAGGGCAAAAACGGTGGGTGTGCAGCCCAGCGCCTGCATGAACTGGTGATAGATGCCGCCCAGCCGCTTGATCGGCTCGTAGACGCGGAACAGCGCGTAGGTGAAGGCGATAAACGCGCCCTTGGAGAGCTCGCCCGTCTTGATCCGGTCGCGCGCATAGAGCAGCGCGAAACACAGCACCACCGCGGCCAGCAGCTCCATGAGCGGCGCGTTCGCCACCCACGCGCGAATCCAGCGCATGTTTTCCCGCAGCAGCCGCCGCGAAGTCTCCCGGAACTTCGCGATCTCAAACCCCTCCATCCCGAACGCCTTCACCACGCGGTTGCCGGTCACCGTCTCCTGCAGGATCTGGCTCAAATCCGCCAGCCGCGACTGGCTCTCCTGCACCGAATGCCGGATGCGCCGCCCCAGCTTTCCCACCGGAATCACCACCACCGGCAGCACCACCAGCGAAATCAGCGTCAGCTTCCAGTCAATCAGAAAGAGCACCGCCGCGCAGCCCAGCAACGAAAAGGAGTGCCGGAAGAAATCCGCGAACCATTCCGAAAGCGCGCCCTTGATGCGCTCCACGTCGTTGATCACCGTGGACATCAGCCGCCCCGTGGGATTGTCCTCAAAAAAGCCCATGGGCTGCCGGATCAGCCGCGCGTACACCTGGTTGCGCAGGTCCGTGACCGCGGAAAGGCCGACGAACTGGATGGACGAAATGGAGATGAACTCGGAGACGCCTTTGATCACAAACAGAATCAGCAGCGAAAACGTGAACACCGTCCACACGTGATGGATGGACGCGGGATACAGCGAATTCAGCATCAGCGTGTGGTCTGTAAACGGGATGCGTACCAGCGTCAGCTTGGAGTCGGAAACGGAAGGGTCCAGCACCTTGTCCATGGCCGGAATGATCATCAGCGCGGTCGCGCCTTCGCTGAGACCCACCAGGAACATGAGAAAGATCGCCACCCACAGCCGCCCGCGGTGCGGCCGGAGATAACCGAACAGGCGCGACAACTCCGCTGAAAGAGAAAATGCCAAGTTACGAGTACCCCATCCAGGCCATCCGGATTGCCCGGGCCCGGCCCCCCGCGACCCTTAAGCCCTTCCTTGGATCCCTGAAAAAGTTTACGCCAGCATGCCTCCAGAACACCATAACGGCATTTACGGATATCCGCCCAGGCGGTTGGGCGCGCTTCAGCCCGCCGAGCGCTCCACGTCGCGGTGCATCACGCGGACGGCGGGGCCGTGGTGGCGCAGCGACTTGGCGATCGTCTCCGCCATCATCACGGACCGGTGGCGCCCGCCCGTGCAGCCGAAGGCGATCGTCAGGTAGCTCTTCCCTTCCCGGATGTAGAACGGCAGCAGGAAACGGAGCAGCTCGCCAACGCGCGCCAGGAACTGCCGCGTCTGCGGGAACGACCGGATGTAACGGGCCACGCGGGGATCGCTGCCCGTGAGCGGCCGGAACTTCGGAAGAAAGTGAGGATTAGGGAGGAAGCGCACGTCGAACACCAGATCCGCATCCTGGGGAACGCCGTGGCGGAAGCCGAAGCTCACCACGCTCACCATCAGCGGCTGCCGGTCCGGCTTGAGAAACCGCCGGGTGATGAATTCGCGGAGTTCGTGAACGTTGAACCTGGTGGTGTCCAGCACCACGTCTGCAATCTTCCGGATGGGCGCCATCAGGCGGCGCTCGCTGCGCACGGCCTCGCGCACGCTGGCGCCGCGGCCCAGCGGGTGCGGCCGGCGCGTCTCGCTGAACCGGCGCATCAGCGCCTCGTCCGCGGCCTCGATGAATACCAGCGTCACGTCGTGCTGGTGCTTCAGTTGCCGGTAAATCACCGGAAGGCGCTTGAGCATCCGGCCCTAGCGGGCGTCCACCAGAAGCGCTACGCGGTCGAACTCGCCCTCGCCCTGGTCAAACAGCTCGCTGAAGCTCGGGATCAGGTCCACGGGCAGGTTGTCTACGCAGTAGTAGCCCAGATCTTCGAAGACGCGGAGGACGGAGCCCTTGCCCGAACCGCTCAGTCCGGTGAGCAGCACCATGCGCCTTCCCGAAGCCTCAGGACGCGGTGCGGAGGCCGGCGGTACGGCGCGGCGGGCCACTTACTCCTTCACTCGTCTCTGGTGCGTGCTGGGAATGCGCAGGTCTTCGCGGTATTTCGCCACGGTGCGGCGGGTCACGTCGATGCCTTCTTCGGAGAGTCTCTTGGCGATCTGTTCGTCGGTGAGCGGGTGCGTGGTGTCTTCCTCTTCAATCATCTTCTTCACGCGGCGCTTGAGGGTGAGCAGCGAGACGCCGGCGCCCTGCGGGCCGTTCACGGATTCGGAGAAAAAGAAGCGCAGCTCGTAAACTCCCTGCGGCGAGTGCGAATACTTGTTGGCCACGGCGCGGCTAACCGTGGAGGGGTGCACGCCCACCTCTTCCGCCACCTCCTTGATCATCATGGGCTTCAGGTGGTCCATTCCGAACTCGAAAAAGTCGCGCTGGCGGCGGATGATCACCTGGCAGACGCGCAGGATGGTGTGCTTGCGCTGCTCGATATTCTTCAGGAGCTGGACGGCCGCGGTGAAACGTTCCTTGACGTAATTGCGCACGTCGCGGTCCGCGGCGTCGCGGGCCAGCAGGCGGCGATAGACCGGGCTCAGGCGGAGCTGCGGCATATCGTCGTCGTTCAGGAAGATTTGCCACTCCTCGCCCACCTTGCGGAAAAAGACGTCGGGCTCGACGACGCGCGGCTCCGTCTTGTTGTAGCGCAGGCCGGGGCGCGGATCGAGTTTCTTGATGATGTCCACGGCCAGCTTCACCTGTTCGACGGGCTGGTCGATGGCCTTGGCGATTTCCTTGAACTGGGAGTTCTGTATCAGCTTCAGGTGGTCGCGCGCGTTGGCGATGGCGACTTGCGTGAGCGGCGACTTGTCCGGGTCCAGGACGACCAGCTGGCGTTCCAGGCATTCGCCCAGGTTGCGCGCGGCCACGCCGGGCGGGTCCAGTTCCTGCACCAGCGTCAGCGCTTCCTGGACCTCGGCGATCTCCGCCTTTTCCTTTTCCGCGATTTCTTCCACGGTGGCGGTGAGGTAGCCGTTTTCGTCCAGGTTGCCGATGACGGCTTCGGCAAGGACCATCTGGCGTTCCGTCACCTGCGAGGCGCTCAACTGCCAGGCGAGGTGATCG
>DATFZR010000255.1:0-13433 GCA_035314265.1 Candidatus Acidiferrales bacterium | reverse complement strand
GGGATCACGGTAGAGGCCGTAGAACAGCGCGAAGTAGAGCAGGCTGGCGGCGCCGGTGGCGGCAAAGCTCCAGCGCCAGCCGAAATGCAGCAGCACCATCCCGATCATCGGTACCCCGATGGCGGAAGCAAACTTTGCCGCGGCGTCGAAAATCGCCGTCGCCAGGCTTCTTTCCCGTTCGGGAAACCAGTAGCCGATAGCCTTGGCATTCGCGGGGAAGGTGGGCGATTCGCCGATTCCCAACAGGAAGCGCGCGCCGAACAGGCCGGCAATTCCGGTGGCCGCGGCCGCGGCAAACGAGGCAACGCTCCACAGAAACGTGCTGATGCGCCCGATGCGGCGAACGCCGAAGCGGTCGAGCACAACTCCCGAGGGCAATTGGAAGAGCGCGTAGGTCCAGCTATAGGCGCTGAGCAGGTAACCGAAACCGACGGTGGAAAGCCCGAATTCCCTGTAGAGGGCGTCCTGCGATACGGAGAGATTGACGCGGTCGAAATAATTGATGAGGACGCCCAGGCCGAGCACGCCGGCGATCATCCAGCGGCGGCGAGGGATGCGTTCGCCGGTATCCGCGTGCGGCGCGATGGAAGGAATGGAGGGCACGTTGATTCGCACGGTGGCCGAAGGGGGGCCGAGTGCGCAGAGCATCGCAGCGAAAGTTGCGTTTGGCAATACGACGGTTTCGAACGGCGCGCGGCATCCTCCGGCATCCATGCGCCGGTGCGCAATCCCGGGTACAACGAGTGCAATTACCGCGCGAGTGTTTCCATGCCGCGGTGGATTGAGGACACGCCGGCGTAGATTCCCGCACTACGCCACGGCCACGCGGCGTCCTGTGCGGCACGATTCGTAAATGCTTTCGGCCAGCGCGAGGCTCTTTCGCGCCTCGCTGCCGCCGCACGCGGGTTCGGTATTTGTGGCGATGGCATGCAGGAAATCTTCCAGCGCGGCCTGGTGCGCGCTCGTATCGGCCACGGCGGCGGACCAAGCGTTCTGGGCCGCTCCACTTGGGACTGGTGTCGTTTGTTCCCGCGAATCCCGGAGATCGATGGCTGCGATGCGGTCGCTCTCCAGAATGATTGTGCCTTGAGAGCCTGAGAGTTCGAGGCGGCGCGGATAGCCGGGATAGATTGCGGTGGACGCGACGAATGTGCCGAGGGCTCCGCTTTTGAATTCGAAGAGGGCCGCGAGCGTGTCTTCGGCCTCGATCGCATGCAGGGCAGCGGTCATGCGTGCATCCACGGTTGCCACGGGGCCCAGCAGCCACAGCAGCAGGTCCAGCGTGTGAATTCCCTGATTGATCAGGGCGCCGCCGCCGTCGAGGGCCAGGGTGCCGCGCCAGCGCGAGCCCGCGTAATACTCGGGCGGGCGGTGCCATTTCACACGGGCGTCGGCCAATATCAGTTTTCCCAGGGTTTGCGTCTCGAGCAGATTCTTCAGGCGCTGGATCTCGGGCTTGAAGCGATCCTGGAAAAACACGGCGAGCTTTACCCCTGCCTTCGCGGCTTCCGCAATCAGGCTATCGGCCTGGCGCGTGCTGACGTCGATCGGTTTTTCCGCGAGCACGTGCAGACCGCGCCTCGCGGCGGCGATGCCTTGCGCGGCGTGCAGGCCGGAAGGGCTGCCAATGGCTACGAGGTCCATGGGCCGGTGGGCCAGGAAGAGATCGAGATCCGCGTAGGGCGTGGCGGCAAACTCGCGGCACAGGGCGGCTGTTTTTCCGGCGTTGGCTCCGCAGATGGCGGCGATTTCCAGTCCGGGGATCGCGCGGGCGGCGAGAGCGTGCGTGCGGGTGATGTTGCCGGCGCCGATCAAACCGATATGGAGGGCCATGAGGTTAGCGGGGATAGCGGCTGCCCGCCGTGTGCGTCCCCGATTCTATCTGGATCGCCAAACCGCATGAGAGTAGCACAGTGAAAGGAATCGTCCCTCGCGCGCGGGGCGAGCGACGCCGCGCGTTCCCTCAGATGGCGGCATGGAGGAATCTCTCGCCGGCCGCCGCGAGGTATCGCTTCACGCTGTCCGCTTCAGTTCGCGGCAAGAGTGCGGCTATAGTGTTTGCGGGCGGAAGAGCGCCCGCGGTCCACTTTCCATCGTGCGAGGTCACCATGTTTCTCGATCGGCGTGAACTGTGTTTGCTGCTTCCCTCGGCGCTGCTCGGCGCGGCTGTGCCGCTCGAAGCTGCTGCTCCGCAGGACGCTTCTTTGCCTTCGGCCACGTTTACGTTCGATTCGCTGCCGATGCACACGTTGAACGGGGCGGAAATCCGGTCGGTGCTGAAGGGGAAGCTGGCCACCGGCGAGCCGCTGGAAACGCACGAGACCACGCTGCCGCCGGGCGTGGCGCCGCATCCGCCTCATCGGCATCCCCATTCTGAAATGTGGCTGATCCGCGAGGGAACGGTGGAGGTGACCATCAACGGGAAGAGCCACATCCTGGGGCCGGGCTCAGTGGGATTCGTGCAATCCAATGAGGAGCATGGAATCCGCAACGCCGGTGCGGTTCGGGCCAGCTACTTTGTGGTTGGGGTGGGCCCGGGCGCGGACAAATAGTGCGCCAGCCGGCTTCGAGCCAGGGCAACAGCGCGGAAGCGGACCAGAGAACCGGAGCCTGGCCGTGCAGGGCGCGCGTGCGCCGCTCGCACGCGAGGTAATAACTGAGATCGTTCTTCTTGTTCGTGCCTTCGCAAACGTTGCTCAGGCCTGGCGTACACTACGCGTCCGAAGAAGGGTCTGGCCGGTGCGCGTGCGTTAACAGAAGACGGAGCGCTGCGATGTTCCGCCGGTACGGGCCAGGGAATAAAAAGGAGAGAACGCCATGAAGAAATTCTTGCTGGTCTGCTGCCTGGCGCTTCCGCTGGGCGCGATCGCGTCGGATGAAGCCGCGCCAAAGGGATTCAATCTGTGGACGAAAGCGTCGCTCGCGGAAATGGGGCGCGCGCTGGTTCAAAAAGCCGCGGCAGATCCGCACCATCTGGGCCTTCAGCAACTCGCCGACTATCCGAATGACCAGGCGCTTTTGGTGCATCGCGAGGCAGACGGCTCCCCCGAGGTGCACGAGACGCAGGTGGACATGACCTTCTTCCTGTCGGGCGAGGCAACGCTTGTTGTGGGCGGCACTCTGGTGGGAGGCGACGCCGTCTCACCACATGAGATACGCAACGGCACCATTCAGGGCGCTCTTCACCAGAAGGTTGGCGCCGGCGACGTGGTGCGCATCCCCGCAGGGACGCAGCACCAGGTGCTCGTGGAAGCCTCGAAGGAAATCACGTACATCGTGGTCAAGGTTAAGGGCTACTAAAGCGGCGGGCGAATCGCGGCCAACGCGGGGGTTGATTCCGGGCACTCGCCGGGCGGAATGCGTGGAACGTCTTTTCGTGTGTCTGACTACCATGTTAGAGTAACTCTCACGAAAGCGCCCTGCGCGTCGTTTCGAGCGCCTCCCGATCAGGCCGGTCAAGGAGAAATGTCGCATTATGCCGAGCACCAATGCCGCCCGCAGCGAGTTGCCCAGCCGAAGCAGCCGGGCCGAGCGCACTCCCGGCGAGAAGGTGCTGCCGGGAAAGGCGCCGCGGGCCGCGGGGCCAAGCGGCGTGGAGACGCTGGGCCTTCGCGAGCGCAAGAAGGCGCGGCTGCGGCAGGAGATTATTGACACGTCGATCCGGCTGTTCCGCAAGCGCGGCTACGAAAACACCAGGGTCGAGGACATCGTCCAGATTCTGGAAATCAGCCAGCCCACTTTTTTCCGCTATTTCCCGAGCAAAGACGCGGTGTTGCGCGAAGTTGGCCGCCGCGGGTTCAGCTGCCTCCAGGAACATATGGCGAC
This sequence comes from Candidatus Acidiferrales bacterium, assembly GCA_035314265.1. GTDB lineage: Bacteria > Acidobacteriota > Terriglobia > Acidiferrales > UBA7541 > JOPF136. The sequence continues at coordinate 9,608 of DATFZR010000255.1, read as the reverse complement.
CGAACTTTCCAGCAATGCCGGGACCGCGGAGCGTTTGCGGCGCATGTTCGAGGGCTTGGCGCGCGAGGTGGAGTCCGACCGGCCGCTGTGGCAAGCGGTGGTGCTCTCGGGCGCAATGGACCCGGTGCGCTCCCCCGAGATGCGCAAGCAGGAGCAAAGCACGGTGAGCCTGCTGCGCGAAATCCTGGCCGAGGGCCAGAAGCGCGGCGAACTCAAGAAGGAATTGCCCGTGGCTCACCTGGCCCAGTTCATGGAGGGGCTGTACACCACCGTCGTCCGGCGCTGGGCTGTGGATCTTCCCGCACCGCACAATCTGATCGAGCGCGTGCGCAGCGCGGTCGAACTCTTTCTATCCGGGGCGCAGGCGTAAGATTTCGAGTTCTTCCGGCGACTGCCCGCCGCTTGCGCTGAGACAAAAATAATGAAGGCCGCCGTCCTGCATACATTCAAGGAGCCGCTCGTCCTCGAGGACGTTCCGCGGCCCGCACCAGGACCGAACGATCTTCTGATCGAACTCGAAGCCTGCGGGGTGTGCCACTCCGATTTGCATCTTGCCGATGGGGACTGGCCGCAACTGGCCGCCGCCACGAAGAAGCCGCTGATCCTGGGCCACGAAATCGCGGGCCGTGTAATTGAGAAGGGAGACGGCGCCGGCGAATTCGCAATCGGCGACCGCGTTGGCCTCCCGTGGATCTACTGGACGTGCGGCGAATGCGAATTCTGCCGGGAGGGAAACGAGAATCTGTGCGCGCGGCAGAAGATTACAGGAGTGACCGTGGACGGGGGCTTCGCCACGTTTGTGAAGGCGCCGGCCAGCCACGTGGTGAGGATTCCTGATGGTTTGACGGCGGTCGAGGCCGCGCCGCTTTTCTGCGCCGGCGTGACCGTGTACCGCGCGCTGAAGCAAGCCCGGATACAGAAGGGCCAGCGGCTGGCCATCTTCGGCATCGGAGGACTGGGGCACATCGGCGTGCAGATCGGCAGGGAACTGGGGGCTGAGATTACAGCCATTGACGTTTCCGACTCGAAGCTGGGGCTGGCGAAATCGCTGGGTGCGGAGAGAACCCTGAACGCCTCGTCCGTGCACGTTGCAAAAGAACTGCGCGCGAGCGGAGGCGTGCACGTAGCACTGGTCACCTCTGCCGCCACCGCGGCCTACGATGTGGCCTTCTCCAGCCTGCGGCCGACGGGCACGCTGCTGGTGGTGGGCTTGCCCGCGGAGAAAATCTGCTTCCCGCCGATCCTGATGGCCGCCGGGGAGGTGTGCATCCGCGCAAGCGCGGTGGGGACGCGCCAGGACGTGCGCGAGGTTCTGGCCATGGCCGCGGCCGGCAAGATACGCTGCGAAACAGCCGCACACCCCCTTGAAGAAGTGAATACCGTGCTGGAAAACCTGCGCCACGGCAGGATCTCCGGCCGCGCCGTGCTCACCCCCTGCTGATCCCCAAATCCATCAAATCGATTTTCCAAATCTGAAGTCTTGACGTTAGCCGCTCTAATGTGATAGTTCATCTCATAATTTGGGCAGGGGCGGTCTCGCGAGCAATTCCAGGGTCGCGGATCCCACCCGAATGGCGAGCCGGAAAGATACGAATCGCGCCGCCAAGAGGAGGCTTGTATGAAGTCCATGTGCTCACTTGTGTTCGGGTTTCTGCTAGTGCTCGCGGCCTCCAGTCCGGTTTACGCGCAGGGCGTGGGCGCCTCAGGAGCCATCAGCGGCAGCGTGCTTGATCCTTCCGGAGCGCTGGTCGTCAAGGCAAACGTAACCGTGGTGGAGACCGCCAGGGGAACGCGGTATAGCAGCACCACGGACCCTTCCGGGCAATACCGGTTCTCGGGACTTCCTCCCGCGACCTATGACCTGACCGCGCAGATAGCAGGATTTCAGACGCAGACGCTGAAAGGCGTGGTGGTCAACGTCGGAGAAACGGCGATCGTCGATTTTCACCTGAAGCTGGCCAGCGCGGGATCGGTGGTGGAAGTGACCGTAGCGCCGCCAGTGGTGGACACGCAGAGAGCGAGCCAGTCGGACACTATCACCGACCAGTACATCACCAACCTGCCCATCGATCGACGTGACTATCTCACCTTCACCCTCCTGCTTCCCGGCGTGTCGGACTCCACACGCATAACCGACGACCAGGACTATCGTGTGCAGCAGACCCCCCAGAGCGGCCTCTCCTTTTACGGTAGCAACGGGCGCGGCAATAGCATCACCATCGACGGCGGCGACACCTCAGGCGACTCCGGCGGCGTACGCTTGACCGTCGGCCAGGATGCGGTGGCGGAATTCCAGGTGAACCGCAGCAACTACACGGCTGATCTGGGAGGCGCGAGCGGCGGCGCGATCAATATCGTCACCAAGGGTGGCGGCAACGATTATCACGGGAGCCTCTTCGGCTTCTTTCGCAACGACGGCATGGATTCGCGGGACCCGTTCGCTTTCAACCAGGCGCTCGCTCCCGGACAGGTGTTTAACCCCTTGGCGCCCGACAGCCAGGCGGCCGAGACAAAGGATTCGCTCTCGCGCTACCAGTTTGGCGGAAACGTGGGCGGGCCTATTAAGAAGGACAAGACGTTCTTTTACATCTCGTTCGAGGGACTGCGCCAGGACGCGGAGAACGCCGTGCCGCTGTTGCTAAACACCAGCGTTCTTCGTCCCACCGGAGCTGAGCAAGCCGTCATCAACACGCTGGCCACGGCGCCCGGGAATCCAGTGGTGCCCTGCCTGAACAATCCCGACGGCACGGTCCTCTCGCTTCCTTCGGCGAACTGCGCGGGAGCGCTGACGCTGGGACTCACCACCAGCCAGGTTACCGGCCTCACCCCGGGACAGACCGCCCTCAATTCCTATCTCATTGATCAACTCGAGACCAATGGCGGCCTGTTCGACTACAACACGCGCCAGTACCTGTTGTCCGGCCGTCTCGATCACCACATCAGCGAGCGCGACCAGTTGACGTTCACCTACCGCTTCGGCCACGACCTGGAGGAAAATCCCAACGTCCAGTCGCTCACCGGGTTTTCCGCCGGCAACTCCATCCATACCTACGACAACACGTTGCAGGGCGCGTGGTTCCACCTATACAGCCCGGTGACGCAGAACGAGCTTCGCGCGCAATTCAGTTACAGCAGCTTCAACGTGATTCCGAACGAGCCCGGCCAGGTAGGCCTCCAGATCTTCAGTTTTGCGAACAATCTGGGCACCAACATCTTTTTGCCTAACTTCACGATCCTGCGGCGCTACGATTTTGCCGACAACGTGACCCTGGTTCGCGGCCACCACACCATCAGATTCGGTGGCGGCGAGCTCCTGCGCGGGAACCACTCCGAATCCCACACGTTCTTGCCCGGCCGGTTCGTTTTCGGACCGCTCCCCGGCGGACTCATCAGCCCGCAGCTCGCGGACACCGAAATCAACTCGCTCCAGGCCGCTTCTTTCGGCCTGCCGCAGGTCTACCAGCAGGGCTTCGGCAACGCCGACTATCCCGCGTACACGCGCCCGTTCGAATCGCTCTACATCCAGGACGCCTGGCAGATTACTCCCAACTTCACCTTGAACTACGGCCTGCGCTACGAAATCGACAACCAGTACAACCCGCTGAATACTTACTACAAGGATTTCGGCCCGCGCGTGTCGTTCGCATGGGACCCCTTCCATGACCACAAGACCGTGATCCGGGGCGGCTACGGAATCTTCTACGGTCCCATCGACGCGCAGATTCCGGCTGTGGACCTGAGCCTGGGAGTCTTGAATCAGAATCGCACCACCGTGGAGAATCAGAACAACGGCCCGGCGGTTCCGAATCAGGTGAACAATGTGGTCAACACCTGCGGCATCGGATTCCCCGGCGTGCCGATTTTTCCAGGCACGGGCAGCAGCCCTTGCACGCGCTTCATTTCCATTTACGTCGACCCGCTGAACGCGACTGGCTTGCCCATCGGAAACTCCGCCGCTGTGTTCCAGGGTTTGTTCGCTCAGGGGCTTGTCCAGTGCACCACGCCTACCCCCGGCAATGCGGCCTGCATCACGCCCGCCGCTGTGGCGCCCTTCGGCATTTTCGCGGCCAATAGCGGCCAGCTCTCGCCGCTCACGGTGCTGTTCAGCAACCCGCCGAACTACCGCCCGCCCTACTCGCAGCAGGCTTCGTTCAGCATCGAGCGCGAAATCGTGCACGGCTTCACCGTTTCCGCGAGCTTCATCTACTCGCACACCCTGCACCTGCCCGTGGCCATCGATACGAACCTGCTGAATGCCCCGATGACCACGGTAACGCTGGCCAACGGCAAGACGACCTCCTACCGCAACTGGAACACCAGCGCGGCCTTGGACCCGGTCGCCGCGCTACCTCCTGCGCTGGTCGGCGGCGCCGGTGTGGCGCCGTGCGCTGCGAATCCCTTTGCGTGTTTCGTCAATCCGCTGATCGTGCAGAACAACCAGTACTCCTCCGCGGCCTCCGCCCTCTATGAAGGCGCCATCCTGGAGGCTAAGTATCGCTACAACCAGTACTTCACGATCTTCGGGAACTACACCTACAGCCACGCATACGACACCTCCACCGACTACAACACCGACTTCGGCCCGCAGGATCCGACGAACCTGGCCCTCGATCGCGGGCCTTCCGAGTTCGACGAGCGCAACAAAGTGGTTATCGCCGGCGTATTCGACAGCCCGTGGAAGCAACCGATACTGAGCGGTTTCGAATTCGCGCCGATTTTCAACTACCACAGCGGCCATCCCTTCAACCTGCTCGCCGGCGGCGAAGTGAACGGAAACAACCACACCACCAACGAGCGGCCCATCGGCGCGCCGCGCGACAGTGGCCTTGGCGATAACTATTACGACTTCGACGCGCGCCTCGGCTGGAAGCACAAGATCGGCGAACGCTCCAACATCCTGCTCACCGCCGAAGGGTTCAACATCTTTAACCGTACGAACTACGCCAGCGTGAACAACGAAGTGAGTCCGCTGTACGGCTTCACGCCGGGGTTCACTACGTTTAAGGCGCGCGGCGTAACTCCCAATTTCACGACGATCACGCCGAGCACCCCGCTCGCGTACACGTCGGCATTCCCCAAGCGCCAGATCCAGCTTGGCTTGCGGTTCTCGTTCTGACGCGGGTTTAGTCTGTCACGGGGCCGGGGATGAATCTCCGGCCCCGTGTTGCATCATAGGCGTGCTCCGTTCCGCGCCGGCGGCAGCGCACTCGAAACCAGAAAACGAAACCACTTTGTGGCGGGTATGGAAAGCAAAGATGCGTCTCGCGCTATGAACGGAAAACAACTTTTCGATTTGGGCGGGCGCACGGCAATCATCACCGGCGGCTCCGTGGGTCTGGGGCGGCAGATGGCGGAAGGCCTGGCGGAAATGGGCGCGAACGTCGTTCTCTGCGCCCGGAAGAAGGAACGTTGCGCGCAGGCCGCGGAAGAATTGACGTCCCTGGGCGTCAGAACCCTGGCCGTGGGCTGCGACGTGCGGAACCCGGCGGAGGTTCAGGCCGTTGTGGATGCCGCAGTGGCCGAGTTTGGCCGTATCGACATCCTGATAAACAATGCGGGCGTCTCCTGGGGCGCGCCCGTGGAAGAAATGAAGCTGGAACACTGGAACAAAGTGGTCGAGACAAACCTCACGGGCACGTTTCTGTTCGCCCAGGCCGTGGGGAAGGTCATGATTCCGCAGCGCAGCGGAAAAATCATCAACATTGCGTCGGTGGCCGGGCTGCGCGGCTCGCCGCCCGAAATGCAGGCGGCAGGATACCAGGCCAGCAAGGGCGCCGTGATCACGCTCACAAAGGATCTGGCCTGCAAGTGGGCCATGCACAACATCTATGTGAACGCGATCGCCCCCGGATGGTTTCCCACGAACATGTCGGGCGTGGCGATCGAACGCAACAAAGAAGCGCTGCGGAAGAAGATTCCGCTGGGGCGCTTTGGGGGAGAGCACGACTTGAAGGGGGCGGCCATCTTTCTGGCGTCCGCGGCTTCCGATTTTGTTACCGGCCACGTGCTGGTCGTGGACGGCGGGCAGACCGCATGGTAAGGCTCGCAACACTATGAATCTTCCACTCACGCCCGTACGCTTCCTGCGTTATGCGGAGCAGCAGTATCCGCAGGCCGAGGCCGTGGTGTGCGGCGATGAACGCTTTACCTACGCGCAATTCGCGGAACGTGTTGCGCGGCTCGTGGGCGGGCTCCGCGGGGCCGGCGTACAGCCTGGCGACCGCGTAGCCTTCCTCAGCGGCAATTGCCATCGCCTTCTCGAGGCCTACTACGGCGTTGTGGAGGCCGGCGCGGTGCTGCTGCCGCTGAATGTGCGCCTCTCGCCGCAGGAGCTCGCTTACATCCTGAATGACGCCGGCGCGACCATGCTTTTCGTGCAGGAACAGTTTCTGGGTCTGGCCGATTCTTTTCGCAACGACCTTCGCACGATGAAGTCTTTCCACACGCTCAGCCAGGGCAGCGCTGCCGCAGAGTGGGTCTCTCCGGATAGTTATGAGGCTCTGCTCGCAAACGCCACGCCGCTCCGCGAGGACTTTGCCGGGATCGACGAGAATTCGCTCGCCGAGCTGTTCTACACCAGCGGAACGAGCGCGAATCCCAAGGGCGTGATGCTCACGCATCGCAACATCTACCTGCACGCGCTGCATACCGCGCTGGCGCATACCCCGGAGAACGGCGCCGTGCTGATGCACGCGATTCCACTGTTCCACGCCAACGGATGGGGAGTCGCGCACTTCGGCGCGCTCCTGGGCGGCAAGCACGTAATCTTGCAGCGCTTCGACCCGCCGGAGGTCTTCCGCCTGATTCAGCAGGAGCGCGTGCAGTTCACCGGCCTGGTGCCGGCCATGGCCACCGCGCTGGTGAATTGTCCCGAGCGCGAGAAGTACGACCTGAGCAGCCTGCAGCGAATCAGCCTCGGAGGCGCAGCCGCTTCCCCCACGCTGGTGCGCGAAGTGGAGGAAAAGCTGGGCTGCCCGTGCTATGCGGGCTACGGGCTTACGGAAACCGCTCCGGTGCTGACCACCGCGGCAACGAAGGCGGGCATGACTTTGGAAGACGAGCAGCGCTACACCGGGCAGGCGAGCACCGGGTACGCGATTCCGGGGGTCGAGCTGCGCGTGGTGGACGAAAACGATAACGACGTGCCGCGCGACGGAAAAGCCGTGGGCGAAATCATCTCGCGCAGCGACGGCCTGATGGAGGGCTACTGGCGGCAGCCGGAGGCGACGGCGGAAGCCATGCGCGGCGGATGGTTTCACACCGGCGACGTGGCCACATGGAATGAAGATGGCTACCTGCTGATCGTGGACCGCAAGAAAGACATCATCGTGAGCGGCGGGGAAAACATCTCCTCGCTGGAAGTGGAAAAAATCTTCTGCGCGCATCCCGCGGTGCTGGAGCTCGCGGTGATTCCCGTACCCCACCCCACTTGGGGAGAAGTGCCCAAAGCGCTGGTGGTATTGAAGCCCGGAGCGCAGGCCACGGAAGCGGAGCTGATCGAGTTTTGCCGCGCGCGGCTGGCGCACTACAAATGTCCGCGGTCGGTTGAATTCCAGGACGCGCCGCTGCCCAGGACCGGAACCGGGAAGGTGCTGAAGCGCGAGCTGCGAAAGAAATACTGGAAGGGGCAGGACACGATCCGGCCGGAATCGGTGGAAGTGAAGAGCTCGGCGAAAGGGAGTTAAGGAATGGACCTGAATCTCAGCACGGAGGAACGCCAGTTCCGCGACGAGTTCCGCGGCTGGCTGGAGGCCAATGTTCCCAAGGACTGGCCGGAGTGGAGGGAAAAGCCGCTCGATGAATCCTTCGAATACCTGCGCACGTGGCAGAGAAAACTCTACGAGGGCGGGTGGGCCGCGGTCTCCTGGCCAAAGGCCTATGGAGGGCGCAGCGCGACGCTGATGCAGCAGGCCATTTTCTGGGAAGAAATGGCGCGCCTGGAAGCGCCGCACATGGTCAACGCTCTGGGCCTGGGCCTGATTGGTCCCACGATCATTGCCTTCGGCACGGAACAGCAGAAGAAGCGCTTTGTGCCAAAAATCCTGAGCGCGGAAGAAATCTGGTGCCAGGGATTCTCCGAGCCGAATGCCGGCTCAGACCTGGCCGGCCTGCAGACGGACGCGCGCCTGGACGGAAACCACTACGTGGTGAACGGGCAAAAGGTGTGGACGAGCTACGGTTCGTTCGGTGACTGGTGCGAACTGGTGGTGCGCACAGACCCCAGCGTGCCGAAACACAAGGGCCTCACCGTCCTGCTGGTGGATATGAAGTCGCCGGGCGTGGAGGTCAAGCCGCTGCGCCAGATGACGGGCGAGAGCGAATTCAGCGAGCTTTTCTTCCGCGATGTGCGCGTGCCCGTGGAGAACGTGCTCGGCAAGGTGGACGACGGGTGGAATGTGGCCGTCAGCACGCTGATGCACGAGCGCGGCTCCTACGGCGCGCGGCTGTACCTGCAGTTCAAGCGCGGTATCAACCGGCTGATCGAGCTCTCCCACGCATGCCAGCGCGACGGCCGGCCCGCGGCGGAGGACGCGCTGGTGCGGCAAAAGCTGGCGCAGCTTTTCGCGGAAGTCGAAATCATGCGCCTGAACCAGTTGCGCGCCTTCAGCCGCATCACCGCGACGGGCGTGCCGGGACCCGAAGGCTCGATCCAGAAGATTTTCTGGAGCGAACTGCACCAGCGCATGCAGCAGGCCGCGCAGGAATTGCTGGGGCCATACGGCCAGTTGATGAAGGGCGATCCGGGCGCGGTGGACAACGGGCTGTGGGCCTACGGCTACCTGCGCTGCCGCGGCAACACGATTGAAGCAGGCACCTCGGAAATCCAGCGCAACATTATCGGGCACTTCGTTCTTGGATTGCCCAGAAGCTACTAACGGAGACGCGATGCAATTCGGACTGAGCGAAAGCCAGCAAATGCTGAAAGAGAACGCCCGGAAGTTCTTTGCGGGCGAGTGTCCCATGGCGGAAGTGCGGCGGCTGATGGAAACGGAAACAGGCTACGACGCCTCGCTGTGGGCCAAGATGACCGAGCAGGGATACACGGGGATTATTTTCCCGGAGCAGTACGACGGCGTCGGCCTGGGCGCCGTGGAGCTGATCCTGCTGATGGAGGAGGCCGGCCGCGCGCTGCTGCCGGGGCCGCTTTTCTCCACGGTGGCGCTGGCCGGCGCGGTGCTGAACGAGGTGGCCAACGCCGAGCAGAAGAAGAAGTACCTGGCGCCGGTCTGCCGCGGAGAAGCGCGCGCCACGGTGGCCCTGGTGGATGCAGGCGCGGCCCGGAACCCCGCGAGCGCAAAGGCCGTTTCTCCGGGCGGTGTGAAGGCCGCGAATGGAAAGCTGAACGGTGAAAAACTGTTTGTGCCCGACGCCGGCTGTGCAGACTTTATTCTGGTGGTGGCGGGCGGCGTGGTGTACGTGGTGGACGCGAAGGCGCCGGGGATGAGCATCCAGGCGCTGGGCGGAATGGACTCGACGCGAAAGCTGTATTCCGTTCGCCTGGAGAATACGCCGGCGGAGATGCTGGCGAACCCCGAAGGCCTCGCGCGCGGCCTGGACATTGCCACCGCGGCCCTCGCGGCGGAAATGACGGGCGGCATGCAACGCAC
>DATFZR010000254.1:0-6207 GCA_035314265.1 Candidatus Acidiferrales bacterium | reverse complement strand
TCACGCGAACTTCGAGATTCATGCCGATATCGACGTACTGAAACGAGTTCTCCGCGCCCTTCGCGCTGCTGTTCACGGGCACGCGGATACCCACGCGCAACGACCCCTGCGTGCGCGGTTCCCCTGCCATTTGCGCGATCGGAATCGTGTACGGCATGCTGCTCAGTTTGTTTGTGCCATCAAACTCCGAGAGCACCACCTGAACCCGGTAAGCCGTGGCGGATTCGGATGGGGTCTGAGGGGCTTTCTCCTGCGCGCGTGCTACGGGAAGCACAACAGCCGCCGCCAGCAGCACGAGCAGCATTCGTATCTTTTTCATGGTGAATGTCCTTTCCTTTATGTTCGAGTTCTTCTGCATGCAGGAGAGAGAGCGCCGGCCTCGTACGCGGCGGTTTCGCGGCGCTCCCGGCGGCCCGCGGCGCGGATGCGATCGAGCGCCAGCCGCCAGGCCGTGCGCGCAATCCAGCCGCGAAAGCGGTCGCGGTCGCGCAGCCGGTGGAAGTTGCGGTAAGCGCGCAGCAGGGCTTCCTGCGCCACGTCTTCGGCCTCGGCGCTATTGCGAAGAACGCCCAGAGCCACGCGGTAGGCGAGCTTGGGGCAGTCGGCGAGCCGCTCTTCAAACTCGCGCGCCAGCGTCGCGTCCGCGGTCAACACTCCGGGAAGTCCGGCGGCCAGGGCATCCATCTGCATTCCATAGTAGAAGACGCCGGCCGTGAGCTTTTGGCTCACTCCTTTTTGTGCGCGCGACCTTCAGGATGAAAGAAGTTGGATGGGAGCTCAGGTGGTGAAAACGAAGAACGACCGGCCCCGGCGCTCAGCCCATGGCGGAGAAGTGCTCGGGCTCGATAATGTAGCGGACGCGTACTTCGTCTTTCTGCCGGAAGGGATACACGTCCTTGCCCATGTATTTTTTGGCCATCTTGTCGATGTGCTGGTCGGCGCCCTGCTCGGTCACTTCCACGACGCGCCCGCGCACTTCCAGGTAACGGTACGGATTGTCGGGATCTATCACGGCAATCGAGACGCGCGGATCGCGCCGCATGTTGCGGTCCTTGGCGCGGCCCTTCGCGGAGTTCACCACCAGTTTGCCGCCCTCCAGATCGATCCACACAGGCGTCACCTGGGGGCTGCCGTCGGGCATCAGCGTGCCCAGGCTGCCGAAGGCGCGCTTCTGAAACAGGTCGACATATTTCTCCGGGATGACGGCGGACATAGGGATGGCCTCCTGCCGCCCGCGGCATGCGAGGGCGACGGCGGAAGCATGGCGCATTTTTCGCACGCTGGCAACCGGGAGAGTGTGGACGGAAAACAGAAGCGGGGCGACCCGTGTGGATCGCCCCGCTTCGATTCTTCTCGCGCCAGGCAGCTACCAGCCTTGCCGTGCGGTCTTGCTTGGGCCTTTACTCGCTTTCACGGTCGCGCATTGCTTCCGGACTGAACTGCGTTGCACTCCCCTCTAAGGCGCGCAACGCAACGGTCACACTTCATCTATACGAGCGCAGCAATTCGATGTCAAGAAAAAAGATGGAGCGCATGGGAAAGAAAAAACTTCGCGGCATTTTCCTCGCACGCATCGCCGTTCACTTTTTCGCCACGAGTACGTAATAGCCGTCGCGCGCCAGCACCCGCAGCCCCGGCCGTTCCACTTTCACCTCGATCTCGTGGAATTCCTTCGAGCGATCCGTGCCGGCCGGCGAATAGGCCAGCGTGTACCGGTTGCGCGATTCCGTGAGGATGTGCGAGTAGTCCTCTTCCATGGAGCTTTGAGACGCCGCATAGAAGATGTCTCCGCCCGTCGCGTCCACGTACCGGCCGATGGCGGCGCGTTTGCGGTCCAGCACGGCCTGCGCCACGCCCACCCCGTACACCGAGACGTCGGAGGAGAGCAGGGCGCGCAGCGCCTGCCCGTAGCTCGCCGTGTTGTTGTGCGAGTTGCGGCCGTCGGAGATGATCAGCAGCATCTTCCGCCGCTCGCGCGGGCGCGTTCGCAGCATGTCTGCGCTGTAGAGCACGGCGTCGTCCAGGTCCTTCGACTCTTTGCCCTGGATCTTGGCCATCTGCGGCACGCCGATCTCCTGCGAAGACGTTGTCGGCTGCGGCGCCATCGTCATTGTGGGACTTCCCGAGCCGATGTTCTTATGTCCCAGGTCCGTGCGCTTGAGCATGGCGTGCAGCGCGTCCTGATCGGAACCGAAGTCGGCCACCGTCCGCGGGAATTGCGCGAACAGCACCACGGCCATCTCGTCCCCTTCCGCCATCCCGCCCAGGACGGCCGTCAGGCTGCGCTCCACCTTCTCCGCGGCGCCCGGCGGCAGGTCGTCGTCCACCAGCAGGACCACGGAGAGCGGAAAGGGATCGTTCGTGAAGAAGCTGATCTTCTGTTCCACGTCGTCTTCGAGCAGCCGGAAGTCTTTCCTTCCCAGGTCGAGCACCGGATCGCCGGAGTGATTCCTCACCAGCACGGGCACCAGCACCTCTTCCGTGCGCGTCCGGAAGACAGTGGGGCCCTGGCCTGCCGGCGGCGCCACCGCCGTCTGGGGCGCGGGTGGCGTGGCCTGCTCCGTGGGCGGTGGGGTGGGTGTCTGCGTTCCTGCAGCCTGGCCGTGGGCGCCGGTTATTGCTGCTGCGGACCCCGCCAGGAGTGCCGCCATCAGCCCAACATCACGCACTACCCGCCGCGCACGGCTGCGCGCATCACCCTGCTTTGCCTTCCCGTCTTTGCTTTCCACGCTCATACGCTCCACGTACAATAGATGCGCCCGGCCGGACAGCAGTTCACTGGTTTGGCCGCATCCTAATCCTCGCACAAATCCGAGCGGAGAGCACAGATGCCCATCGGCACTATCGAACGCGTCCTGGCAGCAGGTCTAATGGCGGCATGCCTGGCCGCGTTGCCCGGCGCGCGGGCGCAGGACGCGCCCCAGGAAACTCCCAAGCCGAAGGCCGACCAGGCGCAGGCGCAGCAGCCCTACAAAGTTCAGGTCAACCTCGTCAACCAGTTCGTCACCGTCCGCGACAAGCGCAACGCCATCGTGGGCGACCTCACCAAGGAGGACTTCCACCTCTACGAGGACGGCCAGGAGCAGAAAATCGAATTCTTCTCGAAGGAGCTGAACCTGCCGCTCACCATGGGCCTGCTGGTGGACACGAGCGGCAGCATGGAGCGCATGCTGCCCGTCGAGCAGCAAACCGCCGGCAGCTTCCTCGAGCGCGTGATGAAAAAAGGCGACCTGACCCTGCTGATCACTTTCGACCAGGATGCCGACCTGCTCACCGATTTCACCGACAGCATCCGCGATCTTGAGCGCGGTCTGAGCCGCGCGCGCATCAACGAGCCGTACGCGCCCGTCACTCCCGGCACCGTGCCCAACCGCGCTCCGCGTGGAACTGTTTTCTACGAAGCGGTCTTCGACGTGTCGCGCGAAAAGCTGGCCTCAGAGGTGGGACGCAAGGCTATTGTGGTGCTCACCGACGCTGTGGACGAGGGCAGCCGCGTGCGGCTCGAGGAAGCCATTGAAGCGGCCCAGCGCGTGGACGCCGTGGTGCACATCCTGCTCATCTCCGACCCGAGGTTTGTTTTCTACCAGGGCTCAGGCGCGGGCGTGGCCAGGAAGATGGCGGAAGAAACCGGCGGCCGCATGATCGAAGTCAAGGGAGACAAGCATCTCAACGAAGCCTTCGACCAGATCATTGAAGAGCTGCGCAGCCAGTACGCGCTGGGCTATTACCCCTCAAACACCACGCGCGACGGCCACTTCCGCAAAATCAAGATCGACGTCACCCGTCCGGATACCAGGGTGCTCGCCCGCAAGGGCTACTACGCCCCGCGCCACTAGTACGACGCTGCTTCGGGGCTGAGCCGGTCGTGCCGCTGCGATGGATTGGGTTACGCCCATCGCACGCCCCCACGAAGTCTCGTCACTTCGTGCCGCCCACTCCGTTTGACCGCGCGCCATGGCCGGGCGTACGATTCTGCTTCGGCCGATCTTCGAACAGGAGTGCTATCACCATGGATTCTCCCGTCATTTTGAGCGCAGTACGCACGCCCATCGGTAAATTCCAGGGCGGGCTCGCGCCGCTTTCCGCCACGCAACTCGGCGCGAAGGTGGTAGCCGAGGCCGTGCGTCGCGCGGAAATTGATCCAAAGCTGGTGGACGAATGCATCATGGGCAACGTGGTTTCCGCGGGCTTGGGGCAGGCTCCCGCGCGGCAAGCGGCGCTCGGAGGCGGGCTGGCGCCGGAAGTGGCCGCGATGACCATCAACAAGGTGTGCGGTTCGGGCCTGAAGGCCGTGGCGCTCGCGGCGCAGGCGGTGATGACAGGTGAATCGGAAATGGTGGTCGCCGGCGGCATGGAGTCCATGAGCAATTGTCCTTACCTGCTGCCGGGCGCCCGCACGGGATTGCGGCTGGGGAATGCGCAACTGCTTGACTCGATGATCATCGACGGGCTGTGGGACCCGTACGAAAACTTTCACATGGGCATGACCGGGGAACTCGTGGCGGAAAAATACAAGATCGGCCGCGAGGCGCAGGACCGCTTTGCCGTGGAGAGCCACCGGAAGGCCGTCAACGCGCTTAAGTCCTGCTTTTTCGAGTCGCAAATCCTGCCCATCGAAATCCCGCAGAAGAAGGGCGAGCCCGTGGTGATCCGCAAAGACGAGTCGCCGCGCGAAGACTCCACCATGGAGTCGCTCTCCAAGCTCAAGCCGGCGTTCAAGAAAGACGGCACGGTGACCGCCGCGAACGCTCCCGGCACGAACGACGGTGCCGCCGCCCTAGTGGTGACCTCTGCCGCCACCGCGGCCAGGCTGGGGCGCCCCGTACGCGCGCGAATCGTGGCCCAAGCCGTGAGCGGCGTTGAGCCCAAGTGGGTGATGATGGCTCCGGTGACGGCCATCGCAAAGCTCCTCAAGAAGACGGGCTGGGACCGCGACCGCGACGTCGATTTGTACGAACTGAACGAGGCGTTTGCCGTGCAGGCGCTCGCCGTAATCCAGGAAGCGCACCTGAATCCGGAGAAGGTGAACGTGAACGGCGGCGCGGTGGCGCTGGGACATCCCATCGGCGCGTCCGGCGCGCGCGTCCTGGTGACCCTGCTGTATGAACTCGAGCGGCGCAATCTGCACCGCGGTATTGCCGCGCTCTGCCTGGGCGGTGGCAACGCGGTGGCCATGGCCGTCGAGCGCTAAACCGAGCGCTAAGCGAAGTGGCGCAGCCATTTCTGGCTGCGCTCCGGTCTTCGCGTTTTTTCCTACGGTTACACCGTAACCGTATCCCCTCCCCGAGTATCTAACCTCGAAACCAGCAGGCGGTCCGCTATCCAGTGGACGCCGCCAAGTTTTTCTCTCCGCTTGGAGGAATCATGCCGAAGATGCGCGCAGTTCAAATCTCCAAACCGCATGGCCCGTTCGAGATCGTGGAACGCGAAATCCCCGAGCCCGGCCCGGGTCTGGTGCGCGTCAAGGTGCAGGCGTGCGGCGTCTGCCACAGCGACTCCTTGGTCAAGGACGGCCTGTTCCCCGGTATTCAGTACCCGCGCGTACCGGGGCATGAAGTCGCCGGGGTCGCGGATGCCGTGGGCGCAGGCGTCGAGGGATGGAAACCCGGCCAACGCGTGGGCGTGGGCTGGTTCGGAGGAAGCTGCGGCTACTGCGCGGCCTGCCGCCGCGGCAATTTCTTCGCCTGCCTCACTTCGATGCAAATCACCGGACTGACCCGCGACGGCGGCTACGCGGAGTATCTCGTCGCGCCGGCCTCCGCGCTGGCGCTGATCCCCGACGGACTCACGCCCGTGGAAGCGGCTCCGCTCATGTGCGCGGGCGTCACCACCTTCAACTGTCTGCGCCACTGCGGCGCCGGTCCGGGAGACTTGGTGGCCGTGCTGGGGCTGGGCGGCCTGGGACATTTGGGCGTGCAGTTTTCCGCGAAGATGGGATTCGATACCGTGGCCATCGCGCGCGGCGCAGACAAGGCAGCGCTGGCGAAGAAGCTCGGCGCGCAGTACTACGTAGACAGCAAGGCCCAGGACGCCGCCGCGGAGCTTCAGAAACTCGGCGGCGCCAAGGCCATCATCGCCACGGTCACCAATTCCGAGGCCATGCAGGCCCTCATCCCCGGTCTGGGAATCAAGGGGTCGCTCATGGTCGTCGGCGTGGGTGGGCCGATCAGCGCTGAACCGTTCCCGCTGATCAGCGGTGAGCGCTCG
>DATFZR010000253.1:0-4492 GCA_035314265.1 Candidatus Acidiferrales bacterium | reverse complement strand
GGGCGCGGAATTTGGATTCCCACTCGCGCTGGGTCTTGGAGTTTGCCGGGGAGTAGCCATCGAGCGGGGCTTCTTCTCCCGAGCCGGCGGGAACGAGGCAGGCGCCCAGGACGGCGGCGCCGAGAATGAGCGAGAAACGAGTGCAACGAAGCTTCATGAATCCTCCCGAAAAATGCGCACAGACCTTTTACCTTCGCGGAACGCTGACTGCAAGCCCGGCGGTGAGACGGATGGGCGGGGGCTCGCGGGTTCATCTTTTCACGGAGGCGTTACCGGCATTTGCTTTACGTCCTTTTGCGGCTGGCCTATAGTGGTGCCGAGGGGAAACCTGATGGCAGATGTGGTGTGCGCGCAGTGCGACTTGCCGGAATGGCAGTGCAAGTGCGACAAGTATTGCGGCCTGTGCAAGTCGTGGGACGGAGTGACGCTGTGCGCCGATGGACAGTACTACTGCCAATCCTGCCGAGAGGCTTGCGACGTAGCGCCGGCCAACCCTGACCGCCCGTGAACGGAGAAACAAAACGCGCGCATTTGAAGCTGACCGGCGGCACGGAGCTGATTCCGGCGGCCTCTGCGGCAGCGGAGCATTTTGCGGAGGAAGCCGGGCTGGACGTGGCGACGCGGGATTTGCTGGTGGCGGCCTGCGAGCAGGTGTGCAACGACGCGCTGGCTCAAGCGGAGTCAAACGAAGGGGCGCTTGAAGTGATCATCGATCAGTTTGCGGACAGGATTGAAATTGCCATCACGCATCCGGGAGTGAGCGGCCCGGCGATCGGGCTGGACTCGTTTCTGGGGACGGCCTCGGGTCCATCGGGGGCAAGCGGGGCCAGCCTGCTGAACCGCGTGGATCGGGTGCGGTATGAGACGGTGGGACAATGTTCGAGGATGATTCTGGTGAAGTACCTGCCTGGGGCGAAGAAGAACGCGAATTGACGGGTGGCGCTGCCCGGCCGGGCGGCGTGTTTTTTCCGAAGAGTGGGATCAGGGGATCGAGTTGCTTTGCTTTGCCTGATGGTAATGAGGCGGCGGAGCGAAAGGCCCGCGGTCAGGAGGGCGCTGACCGCGGCTACCCGACCAGACTGAGGGATGGGTTGGGTTTGCTTTGCGGATTCGTTTGCGGTGACGGAGCGGCTGGCACAGGCCCTTCCTTCGTCAGGCAAGCAAGAGTGGCCGCGCTACCTAGGGGATGGAGATTGCGCCGGATTTCAGGAGGGTTTGGACCAGGTCGTCGGAGGCTTGTGTGCGGACCTTCAGGTGGTCGCCGTCGGCGGAGACGGTGGTGGCGTCGATCAGTTTGGCGCCGTCGGGATTGCTTTGGGCCAGCTGGTAGCGCTTGAAGAGCAGACCGGCCTGGAGGAGTTGGGCCAGGGTGAGCGCGTCGTTGGTGGAGCCGCAGTGGGGAGTGACCTGGGCGTCGAGGCCGCTGCTGATTTGTATGGTGGCGGTCATTCCCGTGACGCGCCCCAGCAAATCGGCGGCGCCGGGAAACTGCGCGGACTCCGGAACCATGCGCTCGATGGAGTTCTGCGCGTATTGCTTATCGAGAGCGACCCACAGGGTGCCCTGGCCGTTCACTTCGTCCACGAGCGGGGCGAGGTTCTGGTTGGTGAGAAAGCTTTCTTCGTCGCCAAAGCGCACGCCGATGACGGCCTCGAGAATCTCGCGATTGCCGAAGACGATGGTGCTGGAATCGAAGAAGAAGAAGAAAAGATCGCCGGGAGAAACTCCGCTGCCGAAGGCGTAGAGGGTATAGCCGCGCACGGAGACGGTGGGCAGCTTCTGCTTCTTGAAATAATCGTCCACCTTGTCGGGCGTGAAGCTGCCGAGCGCGACACCGACGATCTGCTCGCCGGAGAACCTCTGCGGCTCCGCGGAGCCGGCGGGGGCTGGGGAGGGGCGGGCTCCGGCCCAGGCGACTTCGTCGATCTGGGCGTCGGGATCGATTCCGGCGGTGCGCAGGAACTCCTCAAAGCGCCGGTAGCGCAGCGGAATCACCAGGTTTTCGAATTGTGGGAACCAGGCGGCTTCCCGCGCGGTCTTCAAATCCACGTAACCGACTTCGCCGAGATTTTTGGGGAACATGCCCAGCACGGAGCTGGAAAGGGAGCCAGCGCGGGCCACGCGTGCGAGGCCGGCGAGCGCGAGCACGAGGAGGAGCGCTTCGGCGGCGGGGGCGGGGAGTTTGTGGCGGGTCTTCATTTTGTCCTTACTTTACTTTGTCCTCTTGCTCTCCATGGGGCTGGGCGAGCAGGAAGCGGATCGCGCGTCATGACGCCGTGACCGGGGCGGCAACGACTGGGGGCGCGGCGAGGCGCTCTTCCATCGCGGCCACGCGCGCGCGCATCGCGCTGACGTAGGGGGCGTCGGTGATGGAGTCGAGATTGATGGCCACGTTCTCGAGTGCGCCGCGCACGGCGGCAGCGGCCATCAGCCGGCCGACGCGCAGGTCTGACATCATGGATGGGCTGATGAGCGGTTCGAGTTGTCCGAGCAGGGTGAGCAGGGATCCCGCGGCTTCGGCGGTTTGCATTGGGACTTCAGCAGCGCCGCGCGTGGCTTGCTGGATCGCGCCGGTGCGTTTCTGCTGCTCCTCTGGCGTGGCTTTCGGCAGGCGGAAGGCGGACATCACGGCTTCGTAGGCAGCAGAGTCGTCGTCAATCGCGCGGGCGAGCGCGTCGCCGGCGTGGCGGAACGCTGCGAGCGCTTCGGAAAGCCGGTCTGCGAATTGGGCCTGCGATTTCTTTTGCCGCGAAAGTTGCGCCACCATTTGTCCCAGTGAGGCGGCCAGCGCGCCGGAGAGTGCGGCCACGGAGCCGCCGCCGGGAGCGGGCGTGGGCGCGGCAACGGCGTCGAGCAACGGGCGCGCGAGAGCTGCGAGGCTGCCGCCCGGCGTTTCGAGCGGACGACCTTCGCGCGCGGCGGCCAGACGGTTCTCTAACACCTGGGCGGCGGAAAAGTTTTCGAGCTGGAGATAGAAGTCCGCGGACATGTCCAAGGCCTTCTGAGGGACCAGGCCGACGATTTCGCTGCCGAGGATCATCACGCCGTAGCGCTTGGCTTCGCGCTCGACCATTTCAAAGACGCGGTGGAGCGGGGTTTGCTCGAAATCGGTCATGTTGATGGAGACCTGGGCGAGATGGCGCGCTTTGAGGTCCACGCCCATGGCTTTTGCGTAGCGCAGGCCGCCGGAGGAGAAGCGGATGGCTTTGGCGATTTTGTTGGCGATGGAGAGATCGGGAGTGTTGAGGTTGATGTTGTAGGCGATCAGGAATTTGCGCGCGCCTACGACGACGGCGCCGGCGGTGGGATGCAGGGCCGGGCCGCCTACGTCCGGGGCGCGGTCTGGATTCTTCAAAACTTCTTGGCGAAGGCCTTCGAACTGGCCTTTGCGGATGTTTTCGAGGTTGGCGCACTGCGGGCGGAGCGCGGCGGCCTCGTAGAAATAGACGGGGACGCGATAGCGCTCCCAGATTTCGCGGCCGGCGCGGCGGGCGAGCGCGACGCAGTCTTCAATGGTGACGCCGTCAACGGGGATGAAGGGGATCACGTCTGTGGCGCCGAGGCGCGGGTGCGCGCCGGAGTGCTTGGTGAGGTCGATGAGTTCGAGGGCTTTGCCTACGCCGCGCATGGCGGCTTCGGCGACGGCGTCGGGTTCGCCGGCGAGGGTGATGACGCAGCGATTGTGGTCCGCGTCCATTTCGCGGTCGAGGACGGAGACTCCGGGGACGGCAGACATGACGGCGACGAGGGCGTCAACTTTGGCGGCGTCGCGGCCTTCGGAAAAATTGGGGACGCATTCGATGAGTTGCTTCATTGCGGCTCGCCTCGAAGAAAAATCATAAGGCATTTGTGGGTTTGTAGGACAGACAATCGTATGTGTGCGGTGTGCGCTAGGAGGCGTGGCCGCGTTTGAACGTCTTTACGCAGTGGTTGACGCCGAAGTAGTAGGGGATTTCGCGGTAGTCGTCGAGGTCGAAGACGGCCAGGTCGGCATCTTTGCCGGGCTCGATGGAGCCGATGCGGTCGGCGCGGCCGAGGGAATAGGCGGCGTTGATGGTGCAGGCGGCGAGGGCTTCGGCGGGCGTGAGGCGCATTTGCGCGCAGGCGAGCGACATGGCCATGGGGAGGCTGAGCGTGGGGCTGGTGCCGGGATTGCAATCGGTGGCGAGGGCGACGATGGCGCCGGCTTCGATTAGTTTGCGGGCGGGGGCGTAACGCGCGAGGCCCAGATGGAACGAGCAGCCGGGGACGAGGATGCAGGCGACGTCGGAGGCGGCGAGGGCGCGGATGTCCGCGGCGTTGACGAAATCGAGATGGTCCACGCTGGCGGCTTCCACTTCCACGGCGAGGAGAGCGCCGCCGGTGCGGGCGAGCTGCTCGGCGTGCAGGCGGGGCTTGAGTCCCAGGGCGCGGGCGGCGGCCATTACGCGGCGGGCTTGCACGACGGTGAACGCGCTTTTTTCGACGAATACGTCGCAGTACTCGGCGAGAT
>DATFZR010000252.1:0-2437 GCA_035314265.1 Candidatus Acidiferrales bacterium | reverse complement strand
CGATGGGGACCGGCGGAGGCGCGCCGGCCGTGCCGCCTGGGGGAACGCGCCACTGCTGGATTTGCGTCGTGAGCGTGGCGGCCAGGAATTTTACCGCGGGCCAATCCTGCTGTTCGACGGCGCGGGAGAGCAGGGCGACGTGTTCCGGCCAGCGCTGGTTCGCGAGGGCGTGGGCGGCCATTGTTGTGGAGACGGCGCGGTAGGCTTCTGGATCGAGAGTGGCGAGCCGCTCGCCGAAGGTGACGGCGAGCGAGCGGAAGGCGTCTGGAGCGTTGCGCTGCAGGCCGTCGAGCAGGTCGGCGTGGGCGCGCGGATCGCGCGATTCGACGATGCGGTCGAGGCCGGCGAGCTGGGCCTGGGCGGCCGCCGCGGTGCGCGCGGAATCCGCGCTGGGGAAGACTTCCCGGTAGGCGGCTTCGCGTTCGCAGATTTCGCGGAGTTTGGGACCGACTTCGGGGAGGGCGAAGGCGGCGTCGAATTCGGAGGGCGGGGATTTCTTCGCGTCTTTGGATTCCGCGGCGGGCTGCGGATGATCAGTTCCCTTCTCCGATGAGGCTTCGGGTGGCGTGGTGGAGGCGTCGCTTTGCTCCGCCGTCCCTTCCTGCGCGTCCGAGACTTCGAGCAGGTCCAGGTCGGTCAGGGAGTAGTCGACTGGGCTGCTCGCCGGTGGGATCGCGGTGGATTGCGAGTTGCCGGTGGCAGGGGGGCGAGAGACGGTGACGGTTTGGGTGGCCATGCAGCTCCTGGTGGGACGGAGGATCTTGTTTGGGCGTGTTTCCGGTCTATCAATTCGTAGTCGCTGCCGGCTGCGGAATGTGGCGCGGGCGGTAGCCCTGCGGGACGTGGGCCAGCTAGGCTGCGGACAGGCCGCAGGGCTACCGCCCTGCGCTACAAAATACGGAGACACGGTGCCGGCTGCGGAATGTGGCGCGGGCGGTAGCCTTGCGGCATGTGGGCTAGCTAGGCTGCGGACAGGCCGCAGGGCTACCGCCCTGCGCTACAGAGCATGGAGACACGGTGCCGGCTACCGGGTTGCGGCGACATCACTCGAATTTGCTGCTGGCGACTGCGGCTCTGGCGTTCTCGCTTGCGGCGCGCCCGGTGGCATGGCCGCGGGCGGCAGACCGATGGCCGGGGGTAGCGGGCTGGCGCCCGCTGACTGGGCGGCTAGGGCGCGGTAATGGGCCATGGCGTGGGCGCGGACGTTGGCGAAGCCTTGCGGGTTCGCGACCTTTGCGCGCTGGCCTTCGTCGGAGGAGAGCCAGCGGCGGCAGGTGGCCAGCTCGGCGGCGTGATCGTCTGCGAACACGTCGGGGCGGATCGAGGGCTCGATGCGGATCGTGCCGGTGAGCGAATCGGTGAAGATTTGCGGCGGCTCGAGCAGCAGGCGTTCGATTTCGCGGAACTGCTTTACGCGGGCCTCGTCGCCGGGGAGAGCTAGATCGTCCAGGCCCACCAGGCGCTTCAGGACGGCCATGTTCTCGGGGTCGCTCATGGCCTGCTTGAACGTGGGATCGTTGCCCATGACTTGCAGGAGCTGGAAGAACGACTGCTTCTGCTGGGTCCAGGAGACGGGGAAGTTTTCGTCGGACTCGGGATAGACGCGGACGCGGCCGGCGAGATCGGTGAGGTGAATGCTTTCGGCGGACCAGTCGCCGCTCGAGCTGACCACGGGCAGATCGAGATCTTCCACGCGGTTCGCGCGGAAGCATTCGAGCGCGAGCAGCATCAGGTCTGAGTAAAACTTGCGGATGCGTCCCCAGGGGAGGCCGAGACGTCCCATGGCCTGATCGCGGGCCATGGCGTAGCCCGAGGCCGTTTTCTGGTTTTCCATTTCGCCGCCGAACAGCGCGGGAAATGCGCCGGAAAGGAATTGCGAGATGGGGCCGAACAGGTCGGACATGTGGCGCAGCATGTCTGGCGATAGGGCGGCCTGCGGCGTGGCGTAGAAGCCTGCGCCGACGGGCTGGCCGGGCCGCGGGTGCACGGGATACATCGCGCCGGGCGAGGTGGTTTGCTCTTCGAGAGCTTCGAGGTCGATGATTTCGGCGTCCACGAACGTGCTGGGGATGCCGTACTGGTAGGTCTCGATGGCGATGTTGGCCAGGTCGTTCAGGCGCTCCTGCACGGAGATGAGGGATTCGCCGAGGGCGGGGCGGTCCTGGCCGTCGCCAGGCATGGCGTGGAGGACGCGCCAGTGATCGTCCATGCCTTCGTTGCGGCTCTCGCAGTAGGTTTCTCCGGCGAAGGCCGCGTAGCAGCCGTCGGGGAAGAGCGCGAGGAGTTGTTCGCGCGTCTCGCGGTCGTCGATGGCGTAGAAGGCCCAGGGACGCAGCCAGGCGCGCTGGAAGGTGACGAGATTCGCGAGCACGTCGCCGGTCTGCTCGATCATGGTGCTGCCCTGGGCGACGGTGAGGCGGGCGATGCGTTCGTATTC
>DATFZR010000251.1:0-3052 GCA_035314265.1 Candidatus Acidiferrales bacterium | reverse complement strand
TTTTTCTGTGTCTGCTTGGTGCCGTCAGAGGCCGCCGTCTCGGCCGCGGAGAGCGGCCAGCAGACCGCCGCCGAAGCCAATAGCGCGCCGGCCAGAAAGCCCGCGAACTCCGCCCGCCGGCCTGTTTGGCCGTGGATTCCGCGGCGGCAAATCGACGAAAGTCTCATCCGCATCCGAGGAATCTCCTGGCGTTCCGGACGAATGCTGCGGAGGGGTTATCCGGACGAATGTCCATAGGCTACCGCCCTATTCAACCCGCAGTGACGGAAAAAGTCGCGCCTGTGACCTGGGCAGAAACCGCCCATTTCCTGCTATCGTAGGCGCATGCGGCCCGGCACTCGCGCGGGCGGCTGCAAGCGCGCTACTAACCTGGGGAGCAGAACCGCATCATGATGCGAAATGTGATCTTCTGGCTGTCTACGAAAAAATCCGTCACCGGAGCGCTTGCCGAGCGCGGCATGCGCTACGGCTTTGCCCGCCGCTTTGTGGCCGGCGAATCGCTGGAGGAGGCGCTGGCGGCCTCCAAGGAATTGAATCGCGAGTCGCGTTCCGTGAGCTTGAACCACCTGGGCGAAAACGTCTCCACACCCGCCGAGGCCGGCGCCGTGAAAGACGGTTACATCAGCATGATCCGCGCGCTCGATCGCGACAAGCTCGACGGCAACATCTCCATCAAGCTCACCCAGCTTGGCCTCGATTTCGACGCGGGCCTGTGCCAGGCCTTCTCCCGCGAGATTGCCGCGGCCGCGGCGGAAATCGGCAGCGGAGTGGAAATGGATATGGAAGCGTCCGGTTACGTTGCCAAGACGCTCGACATCTTCGAGGCCGTGCAGCGAGAGTTCACCGCAACAGGCCTCGCCATCCAGGCCTATCTCCACCGCACTGCGGAGGACATCGAGCGCCTGGCCCCGCTGAAGCCGAAGCTGCGCCTGGTGAAAGGCGCCTACCGTGAGCCCGCCAACGTGGCCGAGCAGAAAAAGCCCGTGGTGGACGAGAACTACAAGAAGTTCACCGAGACGCTGCTCGACGGCCGCTTCTTCCCCGCCATCGCCTCGCACGATGTCGCCATGCTCGACCATGCCCGCAGCGTGATCCGCGAGCGGAAAATCCCCGCGGACAAATACGAGTTTCAGATGATTTACGGCATCCGGCGGGATTTGCAGGCCCAGATCCGCAGCGAAGGACATCACCTGCGCATCTACGTTCCGTTCGGCACCGAATGGTGCCCTTACTTCATGCGCCGCCTATCCGAGCGCCCGGCCAACTGCCTCTTCGTTGTCCGCAACTTGGTGGCTGAATCCTTCAAAGCCCACAACGCCGCCCCAAGCCCTCATGCCTGAGTCTGAAGCCGCCTGCGCCCTGCTCGCTCATCGCAGGGGCGGTACGCCCAGCTTTTCCAGGTTGTAGGCCGCGCCCACAAACACCACCAGCGCGCTCAATTGCAGCCACACCAGCAGACCGATGATCGCCGCCAGCCCGCCATACACCGGCCCGTACGGCGTGCGGGCCATATACGCCCCAAAAAGCACGTTGGAGCATACCCACAGCACGGTGGCCAGCACCGCGCCCGGCAGTCCCTCCCGGAATGTCCGGATGCAAGGCTGCCCCGCTCTGTAGAGCAGCCCCAAGATCAACACGGCAAAAAACCAGGCAGTCACCGCCGCAAGGACGATCCAGAAAATCTGCAGGAATGGCGGCAGCCCAAACTGCCTCGCGATCCACAGGCGCACCACGCGGCCGAACACAGTCACCACGACCTCCGCCAGGGCCGGCACCAGCGCCAGGCAGAGCAAGCCGATCGATTGCAAGAACTGCTTCCAAAACGATTTGCGGCCCACTCCCTCCATCATCCGAAAACTTTCCAGCAGAACGCCCATGCACTGCGTGCCCGCCAGGATGGTTCCGATCAGGCCGATCAGCAGCCAACGGCCGGGATTTGTGGTGTGCTGGTGCAGGTAGGGGAAAATGATGTCGCGGCTGCTGGCCGGCAGCATCCACCGGTCGCGCAGTAATTCTTCGAGAGCGCTGCTCGCTCCCCGCGAGCCCGCCAGCAGCGTCACGCACAACAGCAGCAGCGGGAAGACGGTGATGAACAGATTGAACGCCAGCGCCTGCGCGTAGAGCCCTCCGCGAGGGAACACGCGTCGCAAGGCCCGGCCGATCCTGCGGAGAAGATTCATCTGGGCGCTGCCCGAGTTTTCAGAGTACATGGGCCGCCCGCGGGGTGGCCGGGTTTCTGCGCCCCGCGTGCCCCGCCCGCAACGCCTTGCCGCGGCCCGCCCGCGGCGCTAGACTCGAAATACCGGTTCGCACCGCCGCGACGCAACACCGCGTCTGGCCGGAAAACCGATCCAATGACCCCGCCCACGGAAGTTTCCGCCAAACGAAGCGACGAAGTGGTCCGCAAGCACCAGGAGTATCTCTGGCCCTGCGTCACCAACTACTACGCCAACCCGCTCGTAGCCGAACGCGGCTCGATGCAATACCTGTGGGACCTCGAGGGGCGCCGCTACCTCGACTTCTTCGGCGGCATCCTGACCGTCTCCGTGGGCCACTGCAACCCAAGAATCACCACCAAGATCAACGCGCAGGTCAACAAGCTGCAGCACATGTCCACGCTCTATCCGACCGAGCAAATCGTCGCGCTAGCTGAAAAAATCGCGCAGATCACTCCCGGCAATCTGCAGTCGAGCTTTTTCACCAACTCCGGCAGCGAAGCCGACGAAGCCGCGATTTTGATCGCGCGCATGGCCACCGGCAGCTACGACATCGTGGCCCTCCGCCACGCCTATTCCGGCGGCTCTTCTCTGATGAAATCCGTGACAGCCCATGCGCCTTATCGCAAAGCCGCCGTCATCAGCGTCGGCATCTCGCACGCCATCAATCCTTATTGCTACCGCTGTCCTCTACATCTGAAATATCCCGAATGCGAGGTCGCCTGCGCGGGTGACGTCGAAAATCTCATCCAGACCGGCACCAGCGGCAGCATCGCTGCCTTCATCGCCGAACCGATCCAAGGCGTCGGCGGCTTCATCACGCCGCCCAAGGAATA
>DATFZR010000250.1:0-4220 GCA_035314265.1 Candidatus Acidiferrales bacterium | reverse complement strand
GAAGACGCGCGCGGCGATCGAACGACCGCCGCCAACTCCCGCAGCAGCGCCAGATCGCCCGGGCTCGTCTCGTACATCAGCACAGCGCCGCGCGTGCCCCGGTTGTCGAAATTCAGCGCCACGCCCACATCGCTTTTCCAGGGATGTTCTTTGACGAAGGCAGACGCGCCCAGCAGTCCCAACTCTTCTCCGTCGGTGAATAGGAAGATGACGTCGTTGCGCAGCGGCGGGCCGGCGCCGAGCGCCCGCGCGGTTTCCAGCAGCGTGGCCGCTCCGGCGCCGTCGTCGCCGGCTCCCGGCCCCGCCGGTACGGAGTCGTAATGCGCCGCAAGCAGCAACGCAGGCCCGCCGCCACCGGTCCCGTGCTTGCGAGCCAGCACGTTCTCCACCGTTGCCGCGGTGCCATAGGCCGGCAGCACGGCCATCGTTTTTTGCACGGAGGGATCAAGGCCGAGCGAGGAAAGCTGGTGCAGCAGATAATCCCGCACGCGCGGGTGGTCTGCCGAGCCCAGGGGATGCGGGGCGCGCGCAATCTCCTGCACATGCCGCAGCGCGCGCTCCGCGGAGAATTGATCCGGCGGCGCCGTAGCAGGCACAACGCCGCGAGGCGCAAAGAGCGCCAGGCTCACGCCGCCGAGCAGCAGGATCCACAGCACCGCAGCGGCGCGCGGCAGGAAACCGGATGGCTCGCCCGCCATCCGCATCATGCGCGCCGTCCGCGCGCGCCATCACACCTGCGCGAAGTCCGCCCCAAAGCGTTCGCGCACGCGTCCCGCTTCAAGCGGCCCGCCGTGGCCCAGGTAGATTGTTTTCGCGCCGCGTTCCAGCAGCTTCCGGATGCTGCGTCGAAGTTCGTTGAGGTCTTCCGCAAAATAGTGGTAGCCCGGGTCCGAGGCATGATACGCCCCTCCGAGCGAGCCGCCCATCATCAGGTCGCCGGCGATGGCCCGTCCATCGTCGAAAAGAAGGCTGATGGAGCCCGGCGTATGCCCCGGCGTGTGCAGCACCGTGGCCGAGATACCGAACTCGCGCAACGAGAACCCTTCCTCCATCAACACGTCCGGCTCCACGGGAGGAAACCGCGGATCCAGAAACAACGACACCACACGGCTCGAGAGTCGCAGCGGAACGAGCGGGCTGCTGTTGCCCACGCGCATTTTGCCCGTGTCTGCCGGATGCACCGCAACGGGCACGTGGAGGCGCTCCTTCAACGCGCGCGTGCTGCCCGCATGGTCTGTGTGCGCATGCGTGTGTAGCAGCAGCGCCACCCGCGCAGGCTCCACGTTAAAGCGGCGCAGCCCCTGCAGAACGCGTTCCTCTTCGCCCGCACAGCCCGTATCCACCAGTACGGCGCGCTCGCCCAGAATCACATAGGCCATGGACATGCGCAGGCGGATCGGAAAGATGGCCGGAATCACAGCGCACCCCCGTGCGAGCAAGAGAGATAGCACGGCCGGAGGCGGATGCCGTACAACCATGGGCGGAAAGCCACCAGCCATCCCGTGCTGCGTTCTTTACTGGATGATTAGACTGAGGGAGGAAGGTTTTGCGGTTCAGACGGTTGAAAGAAAAAAAGAAGGAGATGCTGAACGGGCCCAGCCCAAAATCCCCTCTTTAAAAGGGATCCGCCGCTCAACATCTCCTCTGTCCATATGGATTGCACCCAGAGGGCCGTACGTATCTCTTTTGTTTGCAACGCATTGTTTGGCGGTACCGGGCAAAAATTGCATTCGGGCGGTAAAATGTCCGCTATGAGTACTAGTACTAGGTCAGTTGGATTAGGCCAGCAGTTCTGTCCGCTCCCAGCCCCTCGCAGTTTACCGCCATGTCCCGCTGCTTCCCGTCAAAATGAGTCACTACCCCCAACAGCCCTGCCTTGACCCCTCCTCGCGCACTTGTTATCGTGAAAGGTTGCGCTAGCCTCTCGATTGCTGTCTGAGGGCCTGCGCTCGCGCAGAAGGCGCTCTCCACGCAAGATCAAGATGGCTCTCCAGAAAATCATCGTCCGCGGGGCCCGCCAGCACAACCTCAAGAACATCAGTCTCGAAATCCCGCGCAACAGCCTCACCGTGGTCACCGGCCCCTCGGGTTCCGGCAAATCCTCGCTCGCTTTCGATACGATTTATGCCGAGGGCCAGCGCCGCTACGTCGAGACGCTCTCCGCATACGCCCGCCAATTCCTGGACCAGATGGAAAGGCCGGAGGTGGATTCGATCGAGGGCCTTTCTCCCGCCATCTCCATCGAGCAGAAAACCACCACGCGCTCGCCGCGCTCCACCGTCGGCACCATCACGGAGATTTACGATTATTTGCGCGTGCTCTACAGCTCCGTCGGCACGCCGCACTGCCCCAAATGCGGCAAACCCATCGCGCGGCAATCCACCGAGCAGATCGTGCAGGCCATCCTGGCGCTCAAGCCGGAAGAGCGCATCATGATCCTGGCGCCCGTCGTGCGCGGGCGGAAGGGCGAATACAAAAAAGAACTCGAGGGATTCGCCCGCCAGGGTTACGTGCGCGCGCGCATTGACGGCGAGTTGCGCAGCCTGGACGAGGAGATCCGCCTCGATAAACGCAAGAATCACACCATTGAGGTGCTGCTTGACCGGCTTCTCGTGCGGCCCGGCATCGCCAAGCGCCTCGAGCAATCCGTTGAGTCCGCGCTGAAACTTGCCGCTGGCCTCGTGACGGTCGCCGTGGTGGGCGGCGCCGAACAGGTGTACTCCGAAAAGCTGGCGTGCTCCGATTGCGGCACCTCTGTGCCGCAGCTCGAGCCGCGCTCCTTCAGCTTCAATTCGCCTTACGGCGCCTGCCCGGACTGCACCGGCCTCGGTTCGAAATACGATTTCGATCCCTCGAAGGTGATTGTGGACTGGTCAAAGCCGCTCCTCGAGGGCGGCCTTGGCCCCGGCGCCGGCTCCGTCTACCTGCAGCGCACTTTGAAGCTGGCCGCCGCCGCCCACACCTTCCCGCTCGATACGCCTTTCGAGAAGCTCCCGCGCCCGACGCAGAACCTGATTCTCTACGGCAATCCGCCCAAGGGTGTGCCCGCGGGCATTGCCGTCCGCCCGCGCCCCGGCCTCCACTTTCCCGGCGTTCTCGAGGTTCTGCGCCGCAGCTACGACGAATCGTCCTCGGAAAATTATCAGGAGTGGCTGCTGGAATATATGTCGCCCGCCCCCTGCGCCGCTTGTGGCCGCAAGCGCTTGCGCCCGGAGAGCCTGGCGGTGCGCGTGGGCGGGTTCAGCATCGCGGAGTTCACTTCAAAACCACTGGGCACCGCAAGGGTCGCCGTGGATCGTATCCGCCAGCAGCTCACGCCGCGCCAGAAGGAAATCGCCGGCCGTTTGCTCGATGAAATCTCGGAGCGCCTGGATTTCCTGCTCGCCGTGGGCCTGGGCTACCTGAGCCTCGACCGCTCGGCCTCGACGCTTTCCGGCGGCGAGGCGCAGCGCATCCGCCTAGCCACGCAAATCGGCTCCAAGCTTCGCGGCGTGCTCTACGTGCTCGATGAACCCTCCATCGGCCTGCACGCGCGCGACAACGGCCGCCTGCTCGGCACGCTCGAGCAGTTGCGCAACCTCGGCAACACCGTGCTCGTCGTGGAACACGACGAGGAAACCATCCGCCGCGCCGATTACGTAGTGGATCTGGGCCCCGGCGCAGGAAGCCACGGCGGCGACGTGGTGGCCATCGGCGAACCCGCGCAGATCCAGGCCTCGGAGGCTTCCCTCACCGGCAGGTATCTGGCCGGCGCCCTGCGCATTCCCGTTCCGGAGCACCGCCGGCCCTCCAACGGAAAAGCCATCAAAGTGCTGGGAGCGCACGCCAACAACCTGAAGAATATTGACGTGGATTTTCCGCTCGGTCTGCTCGTGGTAATCACCGGCGTGTCCGGCTCGGGAAAATCCACGCTGGTAAACGACATTCTCTACAGCGCGCTGGCCGCCAAGCTCTACCACTCCACGCAGCAGCCCGGCGCGCACCGCGCCGTGGAAGGCGCCGAGCACATCGACAAAATCGTGCGCATTGACCAGACGCCCATCGGCCGCACCCCGCGTTCGAATCCCGCCACTTACACCGGCGTCTTCACACCGCTGCGCGAAATCTTTGCCATGCTTCCGGAATCGCGCGAGCGCGGCTATCGCCCCGGCCGTTTCAGCTTCAACGTAAAAGGCGGACGCTGCGAAGCCTGCCAAGGCGACGGCCAGCGCCGCATCGAA
>DATFZR010000249.1:0-3139 GCA_035314265.1 Candidatus Acidiferrales bacterium | reverse complement strand
CGCCAAACAGCGGCGAATCACCTCGCGCAAACCCTGCGGAACTGCCTCGGGCAGCCCCGCCGGCGCATCGCGCAGGATTGCCGACGACACCGCATATCCAGTCGCTCCACGGAACGGCAGGCTTCCCGCC
Source organism: Candidatus Acidiferrales bacterium (assembly GCA_035314265.1). Lineage (GTDB taxonomy): Bacteria > Acidobacteriota > Terriglobia > Acidiferrales > UBA7541 > JOPF136. The sequence goes on along the minus strand of DATFZR010000249.1, from coordinate 3,009 downwards.
GCCATCTCGTGGAGGATGACGCCCAGCGCCCACAGGTCGCTCCGCGCATCCGGCGCCTCGCCACGCAGCGTCTCCGGCGCCATGTAAGAAAGCGTGCCGGCCGCGCCTGGCGCGTGGCCGGGCGTCGCCTCCGCCTGCTCCGCCGTAGCCGTTTCCGCCTGCGGCACGCGCTCCGCCAGGCCGAAGTCGAGAATCTTCGAGCGTCCCTCCGTGGTCACGCGGATATTCGAGCTCTTCAGGTCGCGGTGGATCACCCCGTGCGCGTGCGCATGCTCCAATCCGCCCGCAAGCTGCTCGCCCAGATGCAGCAGCGTCTCCACAGGCAGGCCCTCCGCCGGAATGCGCGCGGAAAGCGTTTCGCCCTCCACGAATTCCATAGCGATGAACGCCTGGCCCTCCGCCTCGCCCACTTCGTAAATGGTGCAAATGTTGGGGTGATTCAACGACGACGCCAGGCGCGCTTCCGACAGCAGGCGTGTACGCGCAACGGGATCACCAGCGGTCTCAGCAGGAAGGATCTTCAGGGCCACATCGCGGCGCAGGTTCTCGTCCCGGGCGCGATAGACAACTCCCATGCCCCCGGCGCCCACTCGCTCCAGCACGCGGTAGTGATTGAGCGACTTGCCCAGCATGCGCGGCGACGACCTGCCGCGCATGGTAGAACGCGCCCCCCTGCATGTCAACGAAACCGCGCGCCGCCAGGCCGGACCGTGCAACGCGCGCCGCGGGAAGTTCCGCCTTTCGCTCTTCCTCACGAAACTTCTTCCCGCGGCCTTTCGTCTACATACATAGACCGTCTATGGAGGCAGCCTATGGTTCGCCCCTCGAATAAAGACGACCTGCTCCCCGGCACGCTCGAAATGTTGATCCTGCGCACGCTGGCCCGCGGCAGCGCGCACGGTTACGCCATCGCGCGCCACATCCAGTTGACCTCTCGCGACGTGCTTCGCGTGGAAGAAGGCTCGCTCTACCCCGCCCTCCAGCGCCTGTTCGTCAAAGGCTGGGTCACCGCCGAATGGGGCGCCTCAGAAACCAACCGGCGCGCCCGCTACTACCGGCTCACCCCCACAGGCCGCAAACAACTCGGCAACGAGGTTGCCTCGTTCGAGCGCCTCGTCCAGGCCATGGCGCTGGTCCTGGAAGACGCTTGAAACGCGACGGAGAGCTCCCGGGTAAGGCAGCCTCAGCATTTGTAGCGCCGGCCTTCAGGCCGGCTCCCATTTCGTACCGCCCGCTTCCATCCCGCGTCTCTCACTCCACCCTGCAACTTCCTGCCCCATCACACGTATCATAAAGGACAGAGGAAAAATGACCCCGACCGCTCTCAGCAGCTCGGCTGCACCCCCGGCCATTCGCGCCGAAAATCTTTGCCGCCACTACACCATGGGCGGCTCCGTGGTGAAGGCGCTCGACGGCGTCTCTCTCGAAGTCCGTTCCGGCGAACGCGTGGCGCTTCTCGGCGCTTCCGGCTCCGGAAAATCCACGCTGCTCCATCTGATGGCGGGCCTGGACCGCCCCACCAGCGGCACCCTCGAAACGCAGGGCCACAACCTCGCCTCCATGTCGCCGGAGGATCTGGCCGGGCACCGTCGCAAAGCGGTGGGCATGATCTTCCAGGCATTCCACCTGCTCCCCCGCATGACGCTCGAAGAAAACGTCGAGCTGCCGCTGCGCCTTGCGGAAATGCCCCGCGAAGAACGGCCCGCCCGCGTTCGCGAAGCGCTCGACCGCGTGGGCCTCGGCGCACGCGCCGGCCATCGCCCTGGAGAGCTATCCGGCGGAGAGCAGCAGCGCGCCGCCATCGCACGCGCTCTCGTCAATCGCCCTGCCATCCTCCTAGCCGACGAGCCCACCGGCAATCTCGACAGCCGCAACGGCGACGAAATCATGCGCCTGATCGGCAATCTGAACGACACACTGGGCATGACCATCGTGCTCGTCACCCACGAACAAAAACTCGCCTCGCACTTCGCCGGGCGCATGTTCGTGCTCTCTGATGGCCGCATGGCTGCTGAAGGCCGGCCCGGCGACCCCGCCCTCGAGGCCCTGCGATGAAAACCAACGATCTGATGGAGCTCGCCGGCCGCAACCTGCGCGAATCCGGCTTCCGCAACGCGCTCACCACGCTCGGCGTGGCCGTCGGCGTGGCCTCTCTCGTCGCCATGCTGTCTCTCGGCGCCGGTTTGCAGGGCCTCGTCGGCGAGCGCTTCGCGCGCTCCGGCCTGTTCAACACCATCGGCGTCTTCACCTCGCGCGATATGCGCGGCATGGAGCGCGACGAGCGCCGCACCGGCATCATGCCCTCGGATGCGCGCCTGCTCGACGCCGCGGCCCGAAAAGACATGAGCGCGTTACCCGACGTGATCGAGGTGTATCCCGAAGTGCGCCTGCTCACCGACGTGAGTTTCCAGGGACGCACGTCGTTCACCAGCGTCAGCGGTCTCTCCCCTTCCGCAAAGGACAACGAAGCCTTCGAGAAAATGCACGGCAAGTTCTTCTCTTCCCCGGACGCGGAAGAAGCCATCCTGCACGTGGACTTCGCACGCGACCTCCTCGCCCCCGCGGAATCATCGGCGGGCGCCCCCGGCGATTTGTCCCCGTCGCCCGGAGGGCCGCGCACCGGCCGCGCACCGGAAGTCACCGACGCGCAGCTCGACTCGCTGATTGGCAAGGAAGTCGTTCTGCACTACGGCGAAAGGCAGGAAGTCGCCACGCCGCCACGGGCCGGCAGCCAGCCATCGAAGGCCCACGCGAGCGCCGCAGCAGCCGGCGAAACCGCAGACCCGCCCGCCGCAGCCAACGGAGCCAACGACGCAGCGGGAGACACCATCAGCTTCTCCGTCGTGCGCCGCGAAAAACCCCTGCGCATCGTGGGCATCATTGATAGCGAGCCCTATGCGGGAATCACCGCCAGTTCCAATTCGCGCGTCTTCCTGCCCGTCGGCCTCGCGGAGAAGCTGCGCCCGGCCATGGCCTCCAACCTGCGCGATATCATGCAGTCTCGCCCCT